>JALSGI010000148.1 GCA_026982835.1 Planctomycetota bacterium
CCGGGAGCGGCCACCAGTCAATATAGGGGAAAATGCCGTTGCGGGGTATTGCCTCGGGGCGAGCCGCCCTCCCTTCGGCCTAGGAGTACGCATTTCGATGCATCCGGTGGACCTTGCCGTGCTGGTGCTGTACCTGTCCGGGGCCGTGGCCTTGGGGCTGCTTTTGGGCCGGCGCAGCGTGGGCGTGGAGGGGTACTTGCTGGCCGGGCGGCAGCTTCCCTGGTGGGCCGTACTGGGATCGATCGTGGCTACCGAAACCAGCACCGCCACCGTGCTCAGCCTGCCGGGCAAGACGTTCGTGCCCGGGGGCGATTTCCGCCAGTACGTGCAACTGGCCCTGGGCCTGATCGCCGGACGCACGATCATCATCTGGCTGCTGCTGCCCGGGTTTTTCCGCGGGCGGTTCTTCACCGCCTATGAGCTGTTGCGCCGCCGGTTTGGGCGGGCCACGCAGCGCACCGCTTCGCTTTTGTTCCTGGTCACGCGCAACGTGGGCGATGGGCTGCGGCTCTACCTGGCCGCGCTGGCCTTGAGCCACTTCCTGGAAGTGAGCCTGGGGGTGTGCGTGCTGCTGGTGGGCGGGGTGACGCTGTTTTACACCTACTGGGGCGGAATGAAGTCCGTGGTGTGGAACGACTGCGTGCAACTGGTCATCTACCTGCTGGGAGCCGCGCTGGCCCTGGGCTGGATCGCCGCCCAGTTGCCCTCGGGCTGGGATTCGCTGTGGGAGTTCGGCCACCGGCAGGGGAAGTTCCGCATGTTCGACTTTTCCTGGGACGGGACCGACCCCGGCGTGTTCTGGGTGGGGCTGCTGGGCGGGGCGTTTCTGACCCTGGGCACCCACGGCACCGACCAGATGATGGTCCAGCGGCTGCTGAGCACCTCCACCCAGCGGGGAGCCGCTGCCGCGCTGTTTTTAAGCGGTGTGGCGGTGCTGGGGCAGTTTGTGCTGTTTTTGCTGCTGGGCGTGGGCGTGGCGGCGTTCTATCAATATCACGTGCCCGAGCTGCTTGCCCTCAAGGGCGACGAAGCCGTCTCGCGGTTCATCAGCCACCACTTGCCCCAGGGGTGGGGGCTGGTGGGCCTGTTGCTGGCCGCGGTGTTTGCCGCCAGCATGTCCACGCTCTCCAGCTCCTTGAACTCCTCGGCCACCGCGGTGGTGAACGATTTCCTGCGGCCCGGCGCGGCCCGCAACTGGAGCCAGACGCGGCTGCTGCGGACCAGCCGGGGGCTGACGCTGGCCTTTGGGCTGCTGCAAATGCTTATCGCCTACCTGGGCGCCTCGGCCAGCCAGGCGGTGGTGGACAACGTGCTGACCATCGCCGCGCTGAACGCCGGAGCGATGCTGGGCCTGTTTCTGCTAGGCACGCTGTTTCGGCACGTGGGCCAGGTGGCCGCACTGGCCGGGATGCTGCTGGGGTTGGGCAGTGCCGTGGGGCTGTATTTCTTTTGGCCCCTGCCGTTTCCGCTCTATGCGCCTGCCGGGGCGCTGGTTACCGTGGCAACGGGGCTGGCCGTGGCCCTGGTGGTGCCACCGCCAGGGTCGCCACCCTCGGTTGCTCCCTCAAGCGAAGACCCCCAAGAGCCATGAACCGACAAACCGTGCGTTTTTCCCCCTGGATGTGGAAGACCCTGGGCGGCGTTTGCCTGGGGCTGGTGCTGGCCGGGGACCTTCCGGCCCAGGAAGATGTGCCACCGCTTCCGCGCTGCCGGCCCGAACAAGTCGGCATGGACCCGCGCCCCTTGCACCGTATCGCCCCGCTGGTGCGGCGGTGGATCGCCCAGGGCCAGATGGCCGGTTGCGTGGTGGCCGTGGGGCACCGGGGCCACCTGGTCTATCTGGAGGCGTTCGGCCATCGGCAGCTGGAGCCTCATGCGGTGAAGATGACCCCCGACACGGTGTTCGACCTGGCTTCGCTCACCAAGCCGGTGGCTACGGCCACCAGTGTGATGCTGCTGGTGCAGCGAGGAGAACTGCGGCTGGGCGACCGCGTGGCCGACTACCTGCCCGAGTTCGGCAACCGCGGCAAAGAGCGTATTACCGTGCGGCACCTGCTCCTGCATCAAAGCGGGCTTACGGCCGATAATTCCTTGAGCGACTACGACCACGGCCGCCAGGAAGCCCTGCGGCGGATCATGCAGCTGCCGCTGTTGAGCCCCCCCGGCCAGCGGTTCCGCTATTCGGACGTGGGCTTCATCGTGCTGGGGGTGTTGGTGGAGAAGCTGAGCGGGCAGCCGCTTGATCGCTTTGCCCGGGAAAACATCTTCCGCCCCTTGGGCATGAAGGACACCACGTTCAATCCGCCGCCGGAACTTCGCCGCCGGGCCGCGGCGACCGAGCAGCGGCAGGGGCGCTGGATGGTGGGCCAGGTGCACGACCCCCGCGCCTACCGGCTCGGCGGGGTGGCCGGGCATGCCGGGCTGTTCTCCACGGCCGAGGACCTGGCCCGCTACGCCCAGATGATGCTCGGCCGGGGCCGGCTGGGCCAGGTGCGCATCCTCAGCCCTCGCACGGTGGAGGTGATGACGCGGGCCTACCCGGTCTCCCGCGGCTTGCGGGCCTTGGGCTGGGACAAGCAAAGCCCCTATTCCTCCAATCGCGGCGAGCTGATGACCCCCCTGGCGTTCGGCCACGGCGGGTTTACCGGCACGGGGATGTGGATCGACCCGGGGCTGGACCTTTACGTCATCTTCCTGAGCAATCGCCTGCACCCGGATGGGTGCGGCTCGGTCAATCGCTTGATCGGCCGCATCGGCACGCTGGCTGCGGCGGCCGTGCAAGGGGGGAGCAAGCCGCCTGCCGCCGATTCGGCCGCGGGCGAGACCTCCGCCTGCCAGGAACGGCTTCCCGTGGCCCGCGTCCTCTGCGGCGTGGACGTGCTGGCGGCCCAGCAGATGAAACCGCTTTGGGGCAAGCGGGTGGGGTTGATCACCAATCACACGGGCCGGGATGCCCAGGGCCAAAGCACATTGCAGCTGTTGCACGAGCACCCCCGGGTGCGGCTGGCGGCCCTGTTCAGTCCCGAGCACGGACTGCACGGCAAGCTGGACGTGCCGCAGATTGCCGACACCACCGAGCGGGAGACGGGCCTGCGGGTCTATAGTCTCTACGGCAAAACCCGCAAACCCACCCCGGAGATGCTCCGCAACATCGACGTGCTGGTGTTCGACATCCAGGACATCGGCACGCGGTTCTACACCTACATCTCCACCATGAAGCTGGCCATGGAGGCGGCCCACCAGCACGGCAAGGAGTTCGTGGTACTGGATCGCCCCAACCCGATCGGCGGGCTGCAAGTGGAAGGGCCGCTGCTGGACGGGGGCCGGGAATCGTTCGTGGGCTGCCACCGCCTGCCGGTGCGGCACGGGCTCACCACGGGCGAGTTGGCCCGGCTGTTTCAGCACGAAATGAACTGGCACCGCCTCCGCCTCACGGTGGTGCCGATGCAAAACTGGCAGCGCGGCATGTACTGGGACCAGACGCTGCGCGAATGGGTCAACCCCTCGCCCAACATGCGCTCCCCGCACCAGGCGATCCTGTACCCGGGCGTTGGGCTTTTGGAGACGACCAACCTTTCGGTGGGCCGGGGGACCGACACGCCGTTTGAACTGGTGGGGGCCCCGTGGCTGGATGCCCAGGCCCTGGCCGAGCATCTCAGCCGCCAAGGGCACCGGGGGCTGGGCTTTGTGCCCGTGCGCTTCACCCCCACGGCAAGCAAATACAAGGGGCAAGAGTGCCGCGGCGTGCGTTTTTTGATCCGTAACCCCCGGGCGGTGGAGCCGGTGCGGCTGGGGCTGGCCCTGGCCCTGTGGCTGCGAAAACACCACGCCGACAAGTGGGACACGCGGCGGCTGCCCGTGCTGCTGGGCAACCGGCATGTGGAGCAAGCGATCCTCTCCGGCGAGGAGCTGGAGCCGCTGTGGCGTTCCTGCCGGCAGCAGGCCGAGCAGTTCTGCCGCCGCAGCCGCCGGTTCTGGTTGTATTGAGCTGTGCCGGCGGGCCGTTACCCAGGGATCTCGGCAGCTCGCCGCGGGTAGGGAAGAAACCGGCGCTGAGTTTCCCGCCGGCCAGGTGCACGAGTCAGCACGTGGCTGTTTCCGCAGTGGTGGTCCGCTCCTTCACCTTCATCAACGACTGACGCCGGCAGCGTTCCGGACGGTGCCGAGCAAATCCAACCCGGTTTTTTCTTCCTGGCCGTCGGCCTACAATCAACACGAGCGTTCCGCCGACGCGGAAATGCAAACGACCCGGGGGCTCTCGTGCCGTTTGGGAGACGACCTGCGTGATCCAGTTGGAACCCCCTCCCACCCGATACGACCTGTATTTCCACCTCCTCGGCTTCCAGGTGCGCATCCATCCGTGGTTTTGGGTGGTGGCGGTGCTGCTGGGCATCGGACCGGAAGACAAAGAGCTGGGCCTGGCGGTGCTGGTGATCTGGGTGCTGGCCCTGTTCGTGTCGCTGTTGATCCACGAGCTGGGCCATGCCTGGGTGATGCGCCAGTTGGGGCAGGACGCCCGCGTGCTCCTTTACGGATTCGGCGGCCTGGCCATTCCGCGTCCCGGGCGGGCGTTCTCGTCCCGCTGGCGATTGCGACCACCCTGGGACCAGGTGGTCGTTTCCCTGGCCGGACCCGGGGCCATGCTTCTGTTGCTGGTCCTCATCTGGCTGTTGCTACGGCTGGCCGGCACGCCGCTTCGGTTCGAGCTGGGCGGTCCCTTGGGAATCTACTGGCAGTTTGAGGGCATCGAAAACCAGAGGCTTTCGATCCTGCTGCACTACCTGGTGATGATCAACTTGTTTTGGGCCTTGTTCAACCTGTTGCCGGTCTATCCGCTGGACGGGGGCCAGGTGCTGTTGAAGCTGCTGGTCCATGGGCTGGGCAACCCGGGGCTGCTGCTGGTGTTTCGCATCTCGATGATGGTGGCCCTGGTGGCCGCGGCGCTTTTGCTGTGGCGGTTGGGTTTTCGGGACGGGCTGTTTCCGGCCTTGATTCTGGGGCTGCTGGCCTTTCAGAACCACCGCTTGGAACAACAGCTGCGCGGCGGCGGCGAGTGGTCCCGGCACGA
>JALSGI010000149.1 GCA_026982835.1 Planctomycetota bacterium
GGAAGAACCGCTGCTGTGGTCCGAGATGGACCGCGTGGCGCGGCCCTGGACCAAGTGGGCCGTGGAAGTGCATCGGGCCCCGGACGTGCTGCCGGTGCTGCGGCGGGCGGTCCAGTGCGCTTTGACCCCCCCGACCGGCCCGGTGTTTCTCTCCTGGCCGATGGACGTGCAGGCCGAGCTGATCGACCAGCCGGTCCAAGCCGCAGCGGTGATCGACCCCCGGGTGCGAGCTCCTGCGGCGGCGCTACAACAGGCGGCCCAACTGCTGGCCGGGGCCCAAAACCCGGTCATCCTGGCCGGCAGCCGCGTGACCGAAGCCGGCGCGATCGACGCCCTGGTGCAGGTGGCCGAAACGCTGGGAGCCCCGGTGATGGCCGAACCGGGGACCACGCACGGGCGGATCCCCTTCCCTTGTACACATCCCTTGAGTGCTCCGGGGCTGCCACTGTGGTCCCCGGAGATTCGCCAGCGGCTGGAACCTTACGACGTGGCGCTGGTGGCCGGGATGGACCTGTTCCGGCAGTATGTCTATCACGAGCCGCAGTGTCCCGTGCCGGAACATCTGCGACTGATCCATGCCGACCAGGATTCGTGGCAGTTGGGCAAAAATCACCCGCTGGCCGTAGGCCTTTGGGGCCACCTGCAACCCACCCTGGAGGAGCTGGCCCAGTTGCTACGCCGCACCATGAGCGAAGATCAACGGCGGCGGGCCCTGGCCCGGGCGGAACGGCATCAAGCAGAACATCACCGCCGCAAAAAGCAGTTGGAACAACAAGCCCTGGCCCAACGGGAGCAGCGTCCCCTTGCCCCTCTGGTGCTGATGCACACGCTGGCCCAGGTGTTGCCTGCCGACGCAGCCGTGGTGGAGGAAGCCGTGACCACCACCAGCACCACGCTGGAGCGGCTGGGAGCCATCCGCAGGCCGGAGGGGTACTTCGGCCACCGGGGTTGGGCGTTGGGCTGGGGGTTGGGCTGTGCGTTGGGAGTGAAGCTGGCCTGGCCCGATCGGCCCGTGCTGGCCATCGTGGGCGAAGGGGCCGCCATGTTCGGTATCCAGGCCCTGTGGACTGCGGCCCACTACCGCATCCCCGTTACGTTTGTCATTCCCAACAACGCAGCCTACCAGATTCTCAAGGTGGGGGCCTTGGGGCTAGGGCTTCCGGGAGCCCGCCGGGGGCAATTCGTCGGCTGCGACCTGAAGGAGCCGGAGATCGACTTCGTGGCGCTGGCTCAGGCACTGGGCGTGAAAGCCGTTACGGCCACCGAGCCGGAACAGGTGGCCGAACTGGTGCGCCAGGGATTGGCCGGGGAAGAACCGCTGCTGATCGACGTGCCCATCGCCCGAGAACTACCAGGGCGTTTGGGTTATGGGTAACGGACGTCTATTACTTGAACAGGTCGGCACGGGAACCGGTGCGGAGGAGGATCAGCTCGTTTTTTGAAAGTTTGTAGATCAATAACTAATCCGACCCGATGTGATATTCCCTGCAACCTTTCAGGCGACCACGAAGAGGATGGTCCTTGCGAGCCGCTGGAAGAGGTTTTCCCTGGGCAAGCCTTTTGATGACGCGCCACAGCTTGTCAAGCGATTTGCCACGTTTTTTGGCTCGCTTTACGTCTTTCTTGAACTGGCCGGTGCGCACGATCTGTCTCATCATGCTCCTTCCATGTCTTGTATGAGTGAATCGACGGATTCATACCGGGTGAGTCCACGGCGATTTTCCACGTCCTCCATCGCGCGCAAAGTTTCCTCGTTAGGAATCTTCACCTCGAACGGCAATCCTCGATGAAACTCCACTTGCTTGAGAAACAACACAACGGCTTCCGAAGTGGTCAGCCCAAGTTGAGAAAAGGTCTGTTCGGCTTTCTTCTTCAATTCAGGATCCACGCGCACCGTAATGGTGGCCGTCTTAGCCATAAATCACCTCGCTTTTTCCTTTTCATCTCATTCCAAAAATCGACTTGATTCCTCTATCGCAACCTTTTGCCACCCTTTATTAGTAACGGACAGGATGCATCTCCTAACAGCCCGTTGAAGAATGTTCCTCGATACGGAATCGCGTCATAGGACTAGACGTATTTTCTGAAAAAAGCGGCTCGGCAGGAGCCTCGCCCTCCCAAACTTGTGTTTTTCAACGGGCTGTTAACTTCCTGTGGAAAGGAGTTCTTGATCGAGTTTCTCTCTCCTGGTAATGAGGAACGGAACTGACAGGATACCAATGTACTTCTATTGTACATACATTGTTAGTACAGCCAACCGTGTCTGCAAGAAAATTCGGCATCACCATCCCCTTTTGCTCGCAGGTGCGGGACCGACCAACACCACACAACCTCCCGCACCCTGGCAGGGGGAAACATTGCTCGGCCACCGCGTTGCCACCTTCAACCGAAGCCGTTCCCTCTCTCCGGATGCGAAGAAAAAAGCGGGCTTTGAAGTTCAAGGCTACGAGAGCAAATTGGACCCCAGGAGCAATCCTGCAAGACGAGCGTGCCGGTGGACCTGGTACAACCACATCCCCCAAAGATACTAGTAAGTTTGGGGGGGAGATTGTGCCGGAAAAAAGGGATTCGGCCGAATTGGGCGTATTTTTTGCACCATCTTGTGCCATAACTGCTACACTAGACGAGCATAGCTAATAGCTATGGGCGGCCTTTCGCTCCACGGTATGGGTTCCGCTGCCCCAGCCCGTACCTCGCGAAGGCCGCCCACCTTTTTTGCCCACCAGAGCCGTCGAAAATCCCTGGCCCATTACTCTACTCTACATCAAGAATTTCCACGTCGGGGCAGAAAGCGTGGATTTGCTGGGCCAGAAAGCGGCGAATCTGGCGGCCGGTCCGCAACTCCAGAGCGTGCTGGGCGATCTGGGCCGCCTGGGCCACGGTGACGCTGGCAGCCAGGCGTTTGTTCAGCGGGATGAACGAGGGGCTCATGCTGAAGCTGCGCAAGCCCATACCCAGCAACAGGAGAAATCCCCGCGGGCTTCCGGCCATTTCGCCACAGAGACTGACCGGCTTGCCCGCCCGCAGGCAGGTGCGGATCAAGTGGTGCAGCACGCGGAGCACAGCCGGGCTGAGCGGCTGGCACAGGTGGCTCACCTTCGGGTTGTCCCGGTCGGCGGCCATGAGGTACTGCACCAGGTCGTTGGAGCCGATGGAGACGAAATCCACCAGGTCCAGAAAGGCGTCGATGTTGATGGCCGCTGCGGGCACTTCGACCATCATGCCGATCTGCACAGGCCCCTGTTCTTTCCCCTCGGCCCGAAGCTGCCGCTGGCAACGCCGCACCAGCGCCCGCAGCCGCCGCATCTCCTCGACGACGGTGACCATGGGGAACATCAGTTGCACCCGCGCCGGAGGGTTGGTCTGCAAGGCCGCGGCCCGAAGCACCGCGCGGATCTGCTTCTGGAAAAACTCCGGGTGCTCAAACGACAAGCGGATCGAGCGCCAGCCCAGGAACGGATTGGCCTCCCCCCGGTGGCCCAGGTAGGGGATCGTCTTGTCCCCGCCGATGTCCAGCGTGCGGATGGTGATCCGGTGCTGGGGGGTTTTGAGGATCATGCGGCGGTAGTTGTCCAGCTGCTCCTCTTCCGAGGGGACGCTGGGATGGGTGAGAAACAGGTACTCGGTGCGATAGAGCCCCACGCCGGTGGCCCCCACGGCGCGGGCCTGCTCCACGTCGCCCAGGCCGTTCACATTGGCCAGCAGCTCCAGCGGCACGCCGTCGGCGGTTCGGGCCGGCTGGTCGCGGTTTTCGGCCAGTTGGTGCTGGCGGTGGACGAACTCCCGCTGCAGTTTGCGGTAAGCTGCTTCGCTTTCCGGGTCGGGAGCCAGCACCACCACTCCCTCGCGGCCATCCACGATGATCCGATCGCCGGTTTTCACCTGCCGCAGGATGTCCCGCACGCCGGTTACGGCCGGAATGCCGCGACTGCGGGCCAGGATGGCCGCATGGCTGGTGGGTCCGCCGGATTGGGTCACGATGCCCGAAACCTCGCACCCCCCCAGCGTGATGGCGTGGGAGGGCAGCAGCTCGTCGGCCACCACCACCAGCGGCTCGCCCCCCAGAGCGGCAGGCCCCTGCTTGATCACCTGGGAGAGATGGCCGCTTAGACGCACGATCACGTCGCGCAGATCGGCCAGTCGTTCTTTGAGAAAATCGTCCTTGGTACGGGCAAACAGCGAGCCATATTCGTTGAGCACGCGGTGCAAGGCTCCCTGGGCCGTGGAGCGGTGCTGGGTGATGTAGTCCCGCACTTTGTGCAAAAAAGCCGGGTCGTGCAGGATGGCCTCGTGGGCGTGGAAGATTTCGGCCTCTTGGGTGCCGACCTGGGAGGCCACCTTGTCGTAAAGGGCGCGCAGGTCCGCCGCGGCCTTCTCCACGGCCTGGTCGAAGGCTTCCAGCTCCTGCAACAGTTCTTGTTCCTCCAGCGGCTTTCCCCGGGGATCGACGAACACCTCGTGAATGCAATAGGCCACGCCGACCACCACCCCGGGCGAAACCGCCACTCCGCGGCGTAGCATGGAGTCGAGGGCTCCGGAAACGATGGTTCCACGGCGGGCGATTCGCTTTCCGATTCCACTCTAACCGGTTTCCCCGCAGGCAAAAGCCCCGCCAATTGCTTCCCCCAAGAACTTCCCCCAGGGGCGACGAAGGCCCTTGACAGTATTTTCCTGGGGGGCTTGCCACCTCGTGGCTGCCTCCGTAGGGTTGATTCCGTTTGCAGCGGATTTTTCCCCTGCTGCGTGCCCCTTGGCCGCTGGCCTGTCCGCCCCTTGGGAGAGGAACCCGCGATGAGCAAGCCTTCGGATATTCGCATTCGGGAAGTCTCCTGCGCCACGCAGGAAGTGCCCTACCGCATGCCGGTCAAGTTCGGCGGCCGCGTGGTGGATCACGGCGTGTTGCTGGAAGTGGAAGTGGAAGTGGAAACCCGCTCCGGCCAGCGAGGGCGCGGCCAGGGGTCCATGCCGGTGGGCAACGTCTGGGCCTGGCCCAGCAAGCAACTCTCCGGCGAGCAGACGCTCCAGGCCATGC
>JALSGI010000150.1 GCA_026982835.1 Planctomycetota bacterium
CACGGCAAGCTACAAACACACCGCCGCCTGGCGGTGCCTGCTGAGAAAATGCGCCGGTTGGCAGAACCGCCTGGGTCTTACCGCTTGCTGAACTGCGTGGCCCGGCGGGCCTTGTGGAAACCGTACTTCTTGCGTTCCACCACGCGGGCATCCACCGTGAGCATCCCCGCCTGGCGCAGGGAGCGGTGGAACTCCTCGTTGTACTGCTTCAGCGCCCGGGCAATGCCCAACCGCACGGCGTCGGCCTGGCCGGTCATGCCCCCGCCTTGCACCCGCACGCGAATATCCACTTTGTCTTGTACTTCGACCAACTCCAGCGGCTCCAGCACCCGCTTGCGGTGGTGCAGGTTGGGAAAGTAGTCCTCCAGCGAGCGGCCGTTGATGCGAATCCGGCCGGTGCCCTCGCGCAGCCGCACCCGGGCCGTGGAGGACTTGCGACGCCCGGTGCCCAGGTACTCTTGAACTTTGGTTGCGGTCTTGGCCATGGCGTTGTTCCGTGGTTTTCTCTGGGAGTGAAGCAGTGCGGTTTCTCCGGCTCGGGCCGACCCCCTAGCAGGCGCTTAGCTCCAGCACTTCCGGCTGCTGGGCCTGGTGGGGGTGGTTTGGGCCGGTGTAGATTTTCAGCTTCTTGAGCAACTTGCGGCCCAGGCGGTTCTTGGGCAGCATCCGCCGCACGGCCAGTTGCAGGATCAGCTCGGGCCGTCGTTGGAGCCGCTGCCGGGCCGTCTCGCTCTTCAAACCCGGATAACCCGTGTACCAGGTATAAACCTTCTTATCCCACTTGGTGCCGGTGAACACCACCTTCTCGGCGTTAATGACGATCACGTAGTCGCCGGTGTCCACGTGCGGGGTGTACTGCGGGCGGTGTTTGCCCATGAGGATCATGGCGATTCGACTGGCCAGACGGCCTACCACCTGGCCTTGGGCATCGACCACGTACCACTTCTGCTCCACCTGGCCCGGTTTGGCCATGTATGTTTTCTGGGATGGGTGTACCATCGCTTCCACCGAGTGTTGCAAGGAGTCTTGATCCCTTTGAGCTGGGAAACACACAGTTTACCGCCGGGGCCTTGAGGCTTCAAGACAGGTGGCCTATAAGAGGGGGCAAACTTTGTCCCGCCCCGGCTGGAGTTTTTTCCCGTTGGCCTTTCCAAGCCACCCAAACCAACCCGCCAGGATGTCCAAGCCATGAAGATCGGCATCCCCAAGGAAACTTTCCCCGATGAACGCCGCGTGGCGGCCGTGCCGCAAACGGTGGCGGCTCTGCGAAAACTGGGCTACGAGGTGCTGCTGCAGCAAGGGACCGGCTCCCTGGCCGGTTGGGACGACGCCCACTACGCCGAGCAGGGGGCGCAGCTTGTGGCCAGCCGCCAGGAGGTGTTTGCCCAGGCCGACGTGGTGCTGCAGGTGCGATCCTTTGGTGCAAACCCTAATGCCTTGAACGACTTGGACTTGCTGCGCCAGGGCCAAACCGTGGTAGGTTTCTGCGAGCCGCTTTCCGAGGGGGCCACCATGAAAGAGGTGGCCGCCCGCGGCGTGAACCTGCTGGCTATGGAGCTGATCCCCCGAACCACCCGGGCCCAGAGCATGGACGCCCTCAGCTCGATGGCCACCGTGGCCGGCTACAAGGCCGTGCTCCTGGCCGCTGAGGCGGTGAACAAAATGTTCCCCATGCTCATGACCGCCGCAGGCACCATCCGCCCGGCGCGGGTGTTCGTGGTGGGGGCCGGGGTGGCGGGGCTTCGGGCCATCGCCACTGCCCGGGCCTTGGGGGCCGTGGTGGAAGCCTACGATGTGCGCCCCGCGGTCAAGGAAGAAGTAGAGAGCCTGGGAGCCCGCTTCCTGGAACTAGGGCTGGAAACCCAAGAGGCCCAAACCGCAGGCGGCTATGCCAAGGCCTTCGACGAAGCGTTTTACGCCAAGCAGCGGGAACTGATGGCCAAGGCCCTGGTGGAAAACCATGTGGTGATCACCACCGCGGCCGTGCCCGGAAAAAAAGCTCCCGTGCTGCTGACCGAGCCGATGGTCAAGGACATGCAGCCCGGGTCGGTCATCGTCGATCTGGCTGCCGAACGCGGCGGCAACTGCGAGCTGACCCAGCCGGGAAAGACGATCCAAGTGCACGGAGTGACGATCATCGGGCCGGTGAACCTCCCCTCCACCATCCCGATGGACGCCAGCCTGATGTACGCCCGCAACCTGGCCAACCTCCTCACCCACCTGACCCGCGACGGCAAGCTCCAACTGGACCGGGAAGACGACATCGTCGGGGGGCTTTTGGTGTGCCGCGACGGCGAAGTGGTCCACCCGCGGGTGCGGGAAGCGTTGGACCTGCCCCCGCGGGAAGCCCCGGCCGAAAAAGAGTAACGGCCAACTGCGCACCGTAAGCCCGCGGAGCCGACGACGAACAACGCATGCACAAGCCAGGAAGCGATCCACTCCGCAAGCTCACGCTTGCGGCTCGCTTGAAGCACACAAACCCACACCGGCGAGCCGGGAGTTTTAGCAGCCTGTTGAAAAACGCAAGTTTGGGAGGGCGAGGCTCCTGCCGAGCCGTTTTTTTCAGAAAATACGTCTAGTCCTATGACGCGATTCCGTATCGAGGAACATTCTTCAACGGGCTGTTAGCTGGCGGAGAAAAGCGAGAAAACGCATTTATTTAGCACTCCCAGGGCTAAAGCCCGGGGCTCGCCGAAGCAAAGAAGCAAAGACGAATGCAGACGCGCTTGCACAACCAGCGAGCCAGCCAACCAGAAAAGACAAAAAACCACAAATCACACCCAACGCACCACGACCCGGGAGTACGTGCCATGGAACTGATTTCCAGCCTCACCATCTTCGTGCTGGCCATTTTCGTCGGCTTTGAGATCATCACCAAGATCCCGCCCACGCTGCACACGCCGCTGATGTCCGGCTCCAACGCCATCAGCGGCATCACGCTGGTGGGGGCGCTGCTGGCCGCCGGGAGCGATCTGCCGTTGCTGGCCCGCTGCCTGGGATTCCTGGCCGTGGTGCTGGCCACGGTGAACGTGGTGGGCGGGTTCCTGGTCACCAATCGCATGCTCGAAATGTTCCGCCGAAAGGGTTAATGCCGTGGAGCGTACCATCCTGATCAACCTGGCTTACTTGCTGGCCGGGGTGCTGTTCATCTTCGGCCTCAAAGGGCTCACCCATCCCCGCACGGCCGTCCGCGGCAACCTGCTGGGCGCGCTGGGAATGCTGGTGGCCGTGGTGGCCACGCTGGTGGACCAGCAGATCGTCTCCTACGCGCTCATCCTGGCCGGGGTGGTCGTGGGGGCGGCCGTGGGAGCCGTGCTGGCCCAGCGAATCCAAATGACCGCCATGCCGCAGCTGGTGGCGTTGTTCAACGGCTTTGGCGGGGCGGCTTCGGCCCTGGTGGCCGGGGCGGAGCTGCTGCGCGGGGCGCTTTCCTCACCCGCGGAGCAAGCCGCCGGACAGGCTGCCGCCACCGCCGCCGAGGCACTGGGCCTGGACCAACTGGTGGCCGTGGTCGCTTCGGGGCTGATCGGGGCGGTCACCTTCTGGGGCTCGATGGTCGCCTTCGGCAAGTTGCAGGAAATCCGCTGGCTGAAAAAGCCGATCCACTACGCCGGCCAGCATCCGGTCAATGCCTTGCTGGGGATCGTCATGCTGGCCCTGGGGGCGGCCGTGGTGGCTAATCCCGAGCAGGTGTGGCTCTACTGGGCTCTGGTGGCCGTGGCCTCGGTGCTGGGCGTAACCCTGGTCGTTCCCATCGGCGGGGCCGACATGCCGGTGGTCATTGCCCTGCTGAACTCCTACTCCGGACTGGCCGCGGCGGCCACCGGCTTTGTGCTCAAAAACAACGTGCTCATCATCTCCGGTTCGCTGGTGGGAGCCTCGGGGATCATCCTCACCCAACTGATGTGCAAGGCCATGAACCGCTCCCTGGCCCATGTGCTCTTCGGCGTGCTGGGACCCGGGGAGGAAGGAGCCACGGCCGACGAAATCTACCAGGGCCGCATCAAGTCCACTTCGGCCGACGAGGTGGCCATGCTGCTGGAGACGGCCCGGCGAGTGGTCATCGTGCCCGGCTACGGCATGGCGGTGGCCCAGGCCCAGCACGCCGTAAGCGAGCTGGCCAGACTGCTGGAGAGCCGGGGGGTGGAGGTGGAGTTCGGCATCCACCCGGTGGCCGGCCGGATGCCGGGACACATGAACGTGCTGCTGGCCGAAGCCGACGTGCCCTATGACAAGCTCAAGGACCTGGACCAGATCAACCCCACCTTCGAGCAGACCGACGTGGTGATCGTCATCGGAGCCAACGACGTGGTGAACCCCGTGGCCCGCGAAGACCCCAACAGCCCCATCGCCGGCATGCCCATCCTGGAAGTGGACAAGGCCAAAACGGTGGTGGTGATCAAGCGGAGCCTGAGCCCGGGCTTTGCCGGAATTCCGAACCCGCTTTTTGCCGCCGACAACACGCTGATGTTTTTCGAGGACGGCAAGCAGGCGGTGACCGACCTAGTGACGGCCGTCAAGGAACTATAACGGCTTGCCACCAGCCCCAGGGAGCTTCCGCTTCGAAGGGGAGAGGCTTCCGGGAATGAAGGAGAAGTGGTGTTGCTGTACCGGCGCGGCAAGTAAACGCACGCAACGGCCCGCCGCATGATCACGCATACGGTTCGTCGGAAACTCGCAACCGGCAAGCCAGGCGCGCATCACGCGCTGTCGATCCTGCTGCGATTAATGCGATCACCCTTAGGGGCTTTGGCGAAAAACAGCCTACTGATTACGCTCCAGCGGCGTTCTTCTGCTACTTGTCCATCCCCCTGATGTGGTCTTCCGATCGGGCAAGAGTGTAAAGATTTCTTAACACCCTTGAGCATTGCGCGCTTGCCGGACTTTGCGCTTCGCTCCCCAATGCCTTGCCGCCGACGCCGCAATGCTTCGCATAAACTCCTGTGCAAAAAGAAGTTATGGCTAGAGCCCTTGGAGAAACCAAAATGGCATCAAAAATGCTTTTCCCTGATGCGGACCTTGGAGCAATT
>JALSGI010000151.1 GCA_026982835.1 Planctomycetota bacterium
TGCCAGGCGTCCCTGGGACTGCAACATGCCCACGAACAAGGGCTTGTCCACCGCGACATCAAGCCGGCCAATCTGCTGATCGACAAGCAAGGGACGGTCAAGCTGCTGGACTTCGGCCTGGCCATGCTGGACGAGGAGGAGTACGAGTTTTCCCTGGCGCTGATCTTCGGCCAGGACTGCCTGGGCACGGCCGACTACGCCGCCCCCGAGCAGACCCGAAACAGCTACCAGGTGGGCCCCACGGCCGACGTGTATAGCCTGGGCTGCACGCTGTATGCGTTGTTGAGCGGGCAAGTGCCGTTTCCGGGCAACACGGTTTCGGAAAAGATGAAGGCCCACCAGCGACTGCAGCCGGTGCCGGTGCGGAAGCTGGTTTCGGAGGTGCCGGAAGAAGTGGACCGGGCCGTGCGGCGGATGATGGCCAAAGACCCTCAGCAACGCCCCCAGTCGGCCCGCGACGTCTATCGCCTGCTGGCCCCCTTTGCCAAGCGGAAGCGGATGGTGTTCAACTACCGCGCCATCCTCAAGGCCCGGCTGGCCGAGATTCAGCGGCGCATCGCCGCCTTGCGCCGCCGGCAATCCCAACGGGAGATTGCCACGCCCGACGCCCGCCGCAGCCGAACCACCTCCATCCTGCTAATCGATCCGCTCTCCTCCCAAAGCCATGCCTGGGGGAGCAGTGCCCGGGGGCTTTCGCCGCCGCTGCAAACCAACTCGCGGCCACTCGTGGAGGCGGAATCCAAGCTCCGCATCCGCCACTTGCAAAGCGGAGAGGTGCTGCTGGAGCTGAACGGGCAAGAGCTCAAAGGGATCAGTCTTCGCGGGGCGCAACTGGCCGGGGCCGATTTGACCAGGCTGGAAATGCCGCTGGCGAAGCTGAACAACGCCGACCTGCGCGGGGCCGCTTTGAAACAAACCAACCTCACCCGGGCCGAGCTGGTCAACGCCTGCCTGGCCAAAGCCGACATGTCCGAGGTGCAAATCGCCGGGGCCGACCTGACCGGGGCCGACCTGACCGAGGCCCAACTTCCCCAGGCCAACCTGGTCGAAGCTCAGCTCCGCAACGCCAAGCTCTCCGGCGTGCGGCTAGTGGGAGCCGACCTGAGCCGGGCCGATTTGAGCATGGCTTCGCTGGCCGGGGCCGACCTGCGCCGGGCCAAGCTGTTCCAGGCCAACCTGGCCGGGGCCGATCTGACGGGAGCGGATCTTCGCGGAGCCGACCTGCGCCAGGCCGACTTCTCCGGCGCCCAACTCCTGGGTGCCCGGCTGGACGAGGCCAACCTGGAAGGGGCCATTGGGCCGGATCGCCAACCGCTACAACAGCGCCAAGGACCTGCCAAGCCGCCCCCCAAGCGACGGCGCTTCTGGTAACAAGGTCAGGCCCGATTGGCCCGAACCCGGCGGCTTGGCCAGCATCAAAAGCCAGGCCTCCGGAAGTTCACTCCGGCCAGAAGGGTTCCGGATGCGCTGTTTGAGCTGGGGTCGGCCACCCGGCAAGAGACACCATGCCACTTGCCGGGATTGCGGGGAGAATCCAGCAGCTCGCGGTCGAAGTAGTCACGTATCTTATTGATGACGGATGTTTCGTTTCGAGTCACGAATCGCCATACCCCACTGGCACACAGATCGGCCAGTTGTACCCCAGGTGAGTCTTCAGATTGGAGGAAAAACACCGTCTCAACGAGATTGTAAACGGGATGCCCCCAGCGGTGGCCGTGCTGTTGTACGTGTCGGTAATGTCGCTTGAGAGTCTGAGCCAGAGAGCCCCGGTTTTCGTCGGCCACTATAATTCCCTTGGAAGGGGCGTCGTACCGGGAGTATCGCCGGCGGAGAAAGAAATCGAAGCGACTGGCAATCTGCTCGAAGCTCCACTTTTGCCCTTTCGGTGGCTCCTCAGGTGGCCAGGGATAACGCAAAAAGGACGGTCTGTCGGATTCGAGGCGGCAATTTAGAAACCCCTACGCCCGGACTGGCCCACGCCGGTGGTAAAGAAATACTCCTCCCGAGGCGTGCCCGTCAGATCACGCACCCCAACCCAACGCACCGGCACCAGTTCCTGGCCGCTTTTGTACCAGTGCCCGGTGCCGGTGACCACCTCCACGCGACGCGTCGTGCCGCCGTACCAGGTCACACTCAGCTTGCGTCGCCGCAAAAGACGAACTTTCGCTGGGGAAACCAGCCGGTGGTAGCTGGTGGGGTGTCCCGGGGCCAGGCGTCCCAGGAAGCGGAGGATGTTGGAGACGGTGCGGTGCCGGGAGTGTGAGGATAGCGCCCAGCAGCGTACGTGTTTAGCGTGCCAGCGCAAGACGAAGCGCCCCCAGAGCAAAAGAGTTGATTTTTGTCCGGCGAGCCGCGTGCGTGAGCACGCGGTTGCTACGGTTTGTGGTCGTTGCTACGCCGGCCACCCGCCGGCTGACGCCGGCGGCTCGCCGTTGCAAGAATTAGCGCTTTTTCTCGCACTGGTGCGGAAGCACCACCTCAAGACCAGGCCCCACGACCCAAGACCTCCGGAGCGGAAGCTCCGGCGCACGGCGCAAGTCGATACTGTTTCTCCCCCCGCTTACGCGGGGGGCTCTTGGCAGTGCGAGTTAACGCTTGTTTCCTGCCCGGTGCGGAAGCACCGGCCCAAGACCCAAGACCCAGGACCCAAGACCTCCCATACTTCCAAGCCCCAAGCCTCCAAGCCCTCACCTCTTTTACTCCTCCTCGTGGGCCCGCAGCTTGGCCAGCACCGTGTAGTCTTCCAGCGTGGTGGTGTCCTGCACGGTCTCCCGCCCGGCGGCGATGTCCCGCAGCAGCCGCCGCATGATCTTGCCGCTACGGGTCTTGGGCAGTGCGGCGGCGAAGCGCACATCGTCCGGGGCGGCGTGGGCGCCGATGGCTTTGCGCACGTGCTGGCGCAGCTCTTGCCGCAGCTCGTCGCTGGGATGATGCCCCCCGGTGAGCGTGACGAACACGCAGACGGCCTCGCCCTTGATCTCGTCGGGCCGGCCCACGGCCGCCGCCTCGGCCACGGCCGGATGGCCCACCAGCGCACTTTCGATCTCGGTGGTGCTCAAGCGGTGGCCCGAGACGTTCAACACGTCGTCCAGGCGGCCGAACACCCAAAAGTAGCCGTCCTCGTCCTTCAAGGCGTTGTCGCCGGTCAAGTAGCAGTGCGGCACCTTGGACCAGTATTGCTCGACGTACCGCTCCGGGTCGTTCCACAGCCCGCGAAGCATCCCCGGCCACGGTTTGTCGATGACCAACATGCCTTGTTGCCCGGCGGGCAGTTCGTTGCCCTGGCTATCGACGATCTTGGGCGAAACGCCCGGCAACGGCCTGGTGCAGCTGCCAGGCTTCATGGGCGTGGCTCCCGGCAGGGGGGACATCATAATCCCGCCGGTTTCGGTCTGCCACCAGGTATCGACGATCGGGCAGCGCTGCCCTCCGATGCGGCGGTAGTACCACTCCCAGGCCTTGGGGTTGATCGGTTCGCCCACGGTGCCCAACAGCCGCAAGCTGGAAAGGTCATAAGGCTCCACCCACTGATCGCCCCACTTGATGAACGCCCGAATGGCCGTGGGCGCGGTGTAGAAGATGTTGACGCGGTACTTTTGCACGATCTGCCAGAAGCGGCCCGGGTCGGGCCAGTTGGGCGCCCCCTCGTACATCAGCACGGTGGCCCCGGCCGAAAGCGGCCCATAAACAATATAACTGTGCCCGGTGATCCAGCCGCAGTCGGCCGTGCACCAGTAGATGTCCTCGTCGCGGTAGTCGAACACCCACTGGAAGGTTTTCTTCGTGTAGAGATTGTATCCGGCCGTGGTGTGCCGCACCCCCTTGGGCTTGCCGGTAGAGCCGCTGGTGTAGAGGATAAACAGCGTGTGCTCGCTATCGACCGGTTCGGCCGGGCAGTGGTCTTCCACATCCTTGACCAGCTCGTGCCACCACACGTCGCGGCCTTCTTCCATGGGCACCTGGTTGCCGCAGCGTTGCAGCACAATGCACTTTTCCACCGTGGGGGATTTTTTCAGGGCTTCATCGACGTTCTGCTTCAGCGGCAGAATCTGGCCGCGGCGCCAGCCCCCGTCGGCGGTGATGACCACTCGGGCCTCGGCGTCCTGGTTGCGGTCGGCGATGGCCTCGCTGGAAAACCCACCGAAGATGACCGAGTGGATCACCCCCAGCCGCGCACAGGCCAGCATGGCGATGGCCAGCTCGGGGACCATGGGCATGTAGATGGAAACCCGGTCGCCGGCCTTGAGGCCCAGTGCTTTCAGTCCGTTGGCAAAGCGGCACACTTCGCGGTGCAGTTCCTGGTAGGTGAGCGTACGGGAATCGCCCGGCTCCCCTTCCCAGACGATGGCCGCCTTGGTGCGTCGCCAGGAGTCCAGGTGTCGGTCCACGCAGTTGTAGCAAGCGTTGGTCTTGCCACCGACGAACCACTGGGCATAGGGCTCCTCCCAGCGGAGCACCTCCTCAAACGGCTCGAACCAGTGCAGCTCCTCCTTGGCCAGCGGACCCCAGAAGCCGGCCGGATCCTGGATCGCCTGCTCCCACATCTGCTGGTACTGCTCCATGGTCTTGATGACCGCTTGGGCCGAGAACTCCGCCGGCGGATGATACACGGCCCCGGTGGTGGCTTGGGTGTCGGACATCGACGGGCTCCTTTGCGACGAGATGGTTCCGCTTCCTCAACTGGCAACGCTTCCGCCTGCCCGGTTAGCTGGTTTGCCGAAGGTCATCTTGCCGGGGATTCTAGAGCCCTGTTCCGCGGGTGTCAAACAGATCGGCCCCTCTCAGAATTACGTTTTCAATAGGGCGAGAGAGCCTCCAAAATGGCCGCCCCGCTTCCAGTGCACAATGCTTTTTTTGCCCTGAGGTTGGCCATTTGATGGCCGACCAAAAGGGAAAAGCCCAAAGCAAGGGGAACAGTATTGCGGCGGATCCCGCACCTGGTTCCCGGCCGCCAGAGGGAACCGCCTGGCGTTTTTCGCGCGTTGACGCTGCCCTAGAAAGTATCCCCGGCAGGGCTCGAACCTG
>JALSGI010000152.1 GCA_026982835.1 Planctomycetota bacterium
CACGGTGATAAAGCTCCCCGGAGGCTTGTGCCGCACATCCAGCAGCACTCCCGGGGCGAAACACCAGGCCAGGGGCACTTGGTCCACGGTTCGGGCCGGGCGGCCCTGGCTGGTGCGGCCGTAGTGCCAAGGGGCGTCCAGGTGGGTGCCGGTGTGGGTGATCGCCTCCACCTGCTCCACGGCCCAGCCCTCGCCGCCGGAGAAGACCAGGTCCTCGGGCCGCACGTGCAGGAAGCGGCAAAGCTGCTTGCGGCCTTCTTCGGCGTGGGTGACGTAGTGGATCTTGGGTGGCAGCGGTTCGTGGGGGGCCTGGTGCTCCAGCGGCACGCTCAGGTCCACCAGGCGAAACCGGCCGCCGGGAAGCTGGATGGTATCCTCTTGCGTACTCATGGGATTTGAGTTTGGGGGAAGGAGGGGAGCCGCGGGTGCTTGCCGGACGGCTTTCAAGCAGCTTGCTTGCCCGAGACGCTGCCCAAGGTGTAGTGGTACACTCTTTCCAGCTGCGCGACCACGTGGTGCCAGTCGTAGTTTCGGGCCGCGGCTTGTGCGGCGGCCTTTTTTTCGGCCACGGCTTGCGGATGGTGCCAGAGGGTCTCCAGCAACCGAGCCCAGGCCCCCACGTCCCCGGAGGGGAGCAACCAGCCGGCCTGCGGCGGCACCACGTCCTGCAAGCCCGGCAATCGCGAAGCCGCTACCGGCACCCCCGCAGCCAACCCCTCCAGCACCACCATGCCAAAGGCTTCGCTCCCTTGGCTGGGCACCACCAGCCATTGGGCATGCTGGTACAGGGCCACTTTGGCCGCTCCCTGAACGGGGCCCAGGAAAGCGACATGGTGTTGAATTTGGAGCCGCCGGGTCAGTTGCACCAGTCGCCGCCGTTCCGGCCCGATGCCGGCCACGGCCAGAAAGGGGCGCCGGGTGGGCTCGATTCGGGCCAGAGCCCGGAGCACCACATCGACTCCTTTGCGGGCGTGCAGGCGGCCCACGTAGAGCACATACCGTCGGGGGAGCCGCCGGCTCAGTTCCATTGGGAGCGGCTCCGGTCGGGCAAAATGCTGGCAATCCACGCCGTTAGGAACCAGAAACACCGGCGGCAATCCAGGCCCAAACTGCTGGAAGGCCTGTTGGGTCATGCTGCTGATGGCCACCAGGGCCGAGGCCGAGTGGACCGCCAGCGTGTATCGCTGCGGCACTTGGGGCTTGCGCAATCGCGGATTGTCCGCCCGCACATCCCCCCCGTGGCTGGTGATCACCACCGGCACATCCATCCGCTGGCGGAACACGGCGGCTACGTACCCGGTCGGATAGACGCTGTGACAGTGGAGCACCTGGAAGGGGAACCGCTGCCGCACCAGCCACAAGTAGCGGGTGTACCAGTCCAGGCCCAGCCGCGTGGAAAAAAATGGGGGGTGGCGGACCACGGGGTAGTCTCGCTGGGCGTCGAAACGGCGACAGGAGCAGACGAGCTTGGGCCGGGGAGCTAGCACCACCACCTGGTGTCCACGGGCCAGGAGGTGGCGGGCCACGGCATCCACATGGAGTTCCTGGCCGCCGATCTTGGGCAGGGCGGTTTCGGTATAAAGGCAGATGCGCATCGTTGTCGTCCCAACCCGCAGGTTGCAACCTTAGCGACGTGGTGCCCGGCTCCCGAAAGGGGGCCGGTTGGGGCGTTGGGCCTGTTGGACTTCCGCAGCCGGCTCCGTGCGCCGCAGCAAAATGGCAAACTCCTGGCACTGCTTGGGCAGGGAATCCACCGGACGGTAGCCCAGCTGCCGCAAGGTCTTCAGTAGTTCCTCAGCGCCTAGATATCGCAACCGCCGCCGGCACAGGAGCACGAACTCCGGATGGGTGCGCTGGACCAGCAACGGGATGTTCGTGTGGCAGACGCCGCCTGGCAGGGCATTGATCGGATAAAACGGCCCGCCGGTGTAATACTGGATCAGCGACCAGTTGGCCATTCCGGCCACGGGGGCCTGGGGGCGTTTTTGGGCGATCCAGCGCCCCAGCTCCGCGCAGCGCTGCCGCCCCTGGTCCTCCCGCGTGAGGGCCACCACCAGATGCCCGGCCACAAACGCCACGGCCGCTCCCCCCAGCAGCACCGGTCGGAGGCGGGTCCCGGCTCGGGAAAGGCGAGCCAGCAGACTCTCCACTGCACCCACCAGCCACTGCCAGCCCAACGCCGCGGTGGGCAAGGCCAGCATGGCCGGTGCAACCACATAGCGGGTGCTGGTGCCCCCTTCCCGATGGACGTGGATCCACATAAACACCAGCACCACCAGGCTCCACAGGGCCACGGCTACCGTGGGCGGACGCAGCCAGTGCCGCCAATTCGCCACCATGCTCAAAAGCAACAAAATGCCATAAAAATAGCCAAAACCCTGACTCACCGCCTCCAGGAACAATTTATTCCCTAGCGAGCGGGACATTGCAGGCACCGGTTTGGAAGCTGCCTTGGCACGGCCTTCCTGCCGGTCTCCGGTGGCAGGACCGGGCACTCCCGTGGCCTGGATGTTTGGCAACGGAGGCTGCTTGGCCTCTTTTTTTTCTGGGAAGCTACGGGCAGGACGAGACGCGGCGGCTGGCTTCTGCGATCCAAGCACCAGCGTGCGGAACCGCATCAGTGTGCCCCACTGCCACTGGGGGTTTCCCCCGGCCAGCCACAGCCCACACCACACCACCACTCCCGCCCCGGCAGACCACAGCACCCCCTGCAGCAACACCCTCCACCGCCGCGGGGAGGAGTGCACGGGAGCCAGCAACAACCACAGCAACAGCACGCCGTACAGGCCCAACCCCTCCACCCGAATCTGCCAAGCCAGGGCCAACACCAGGGCCAACAACGGCAGCATCCAGCCAGGTGTGCGAAGCTGGCGGCATACCTGCCAGCCCAAGTACATCACCGTGGCCACCAGGAACCAAAACAGCGGGTCCCGCACCAGCTCCCCGGACCACTGCACCAGTTTCGGATGTACCGCATAGCCCAAGGCCACCAACCAGGCTATCCGTTCATCAAACTGGCGCCGCACCCAGCCCACCAGCGGCAACACCGCCAGCGAAGCCACCAGCACGTTGAATGCTTTGCCTGCTGCAAGCGGGTCCCAGCCCAGCTTGTCCCACAAGGCCAGCAACAACACAAAGGGGTTGATCAAGTAATAGGCGTCCTTGGGGGCGGCTGGGGGCTGGTCCAGGCGCTGGGCCAGGGAGAGGTAATAAACGGCGTCCGAACAAGGAACCTGCGTCTTCCAGGCCACGATCGCCCGCGGAACCAGGCACAGCAGCACCAGTCCCAGCCACCACCACAGCGGCGCCCCTGCCGGTGCTCGGGCATCGCCTGCACCGTCCGCCTGCGGCGCAGGGATGCTGCCAGTGCCAGCAGGTGCCGTTTTTGCCCGTTCCATGACCACCCCGGCGGCTGAAGGCCTGTGACGCTTCGCTTGTGCGGAAAAAGGGGCGGAAGCCTAGTCATTTCCCACCCGGGATGTCAAGCTGGCTTTCGCCCCCGTAAACCTCGTGCACACGCTCCCTCCGGCAGCCGGTGAACGAACTTCCCCGGCGAGTCTCCCATGCCGCCATGCGACGCTCAACTTTTACGCACCCTTGCACGATTCCGGAGCACTCCGCAGGCACTTGTTCCTGGCAGTTGGCAAAATCCCCAGCCGCTTTCTTGTTCCCGGTAGGCGTTTTCCTGCTGAAAAACGGGGCATTGCAGTCCCTGCCCGCTAAAAGCAGGGGTAGCACATCCGCTTTTGGCACGCGATTTTCTATATCTGCAAGTGCCCTCTTGATTCGCGGCCCGGTCGCCTAAACAGGCGGCAGCAGCGGCCGCGAACCTGGGAGCCGCGTCGCCCCGGCTCCATCTCGCGCCCTCGGGTCCGCACCGGACCGCATCTGCGTGCCCCAGAAAGTTTCTGCGCGCCGATACCGCCCCCCTGCGCTTGGAGTACGCGCCGACAGCGCCCCGCGCCGGAAACCCACAAGCTTCCCCAGCAGCGAGGAAACCAAACGGCGATGAACAAGATCGAAGCCTTCAAGGCCGAAAAACACCCGCTGGACGTCTGGCCCGATCTGCTCCGCTACGCCCAGGAAAAACGCCCCGCCGCACAGATCGATCCGGCCGACATCGAGCGGTTCAAGTGGTATGGCTTTTTGCACCGCAAGCGGGACGGCGACCACTACATGATGCGCGTGCGCATCACCGCCTGCGAGCTTTCGGCCGACGCGGCTCGCCAGCTGGCCTTCATCGCCTACGAGTTCGGCTACGGCATCCTGGACGTAACCACCCGCGGCAATTTCCAGATCCAAGGGCTCACCATCGACCAGCTCCCCCTGGCCCGAAAACGCTTGCAACAGGTGGGCCTGGATACCCTCCAGACCGGGCACGACAACGTGCGCAACGTCTATGGGCACCCTTTAAGCGGGCTTTCGCCCGAGGAACTCTACGACACCCGGGAGCTTTGCCACCAGGCGGCCAGGCTGGTGCTGGGCAGCAAAACCTACAGCGACCTGCCGCGGAAGTTCAACGTGGCCCTGTGCGGGGCCCGCGAAGCCTCGATCCACTACTGGACCCAGGACGTAGCCTTCCTGGCCGCCGAGGACGAGCAGGGCCAGGTGGGCTTTCATGTGCTGGTAGGCGGCAAGCAGGGACAGGAGCCGGCTTTGGGTGTGCCGCTGCCGGTGCTGGTGGAACCGCAGCAGGTGCTCCCGGTACTGCAAACGCTTCTGGACCTGTTCCGTGCTCACGGGGATCGCCAGAACCGCCGCCAGGCCCGATTCGCCTGGGTCGTAAAGCGCCTGGGCGTCTCCGGCGTGCTGGAATACCTGGAACAGCACCTGCCGTTTCCGCTGAGGCCCTGGATGCGCGAGCCGCTCCCCCCGGCCAGCTACGAGGACTTGGTGGGCTGGTTCCCGCAAAAACAATCCCAGCGGTGGACCATGGGGCTGAACGTGCCGCTGGGACGGCTTTCCTGGGAACAGCTCGAAGGGTTGGCCATCCTGAGCAAGAAGTGGGGCGACGGCA
>JALSGI010000153.1 GCA_026982835.1 Planctomycetota bacterium
CGGAGCTTCCGCTCCGGAGTCTTGGGTCGTGGGTCTTGGGTCTTGGGCGAAGAGCCCCCCGCGTAAGCGGGGGGAGGCGGTGAGAATCGGCTTGCGCCGTGCGGCTTGCGACTTGCGCCGGAGCTTCCGCTCCGGAGGTCTTGGGTCCTGGGTCTTGGGTCTTGCGGTGGTGCTTCCGCACCAGTGCGAGAAAGAGCGTTTTTTCTTGCAACCGGCGAGCCGCTGGCTTCAGCCAGCGGAGAAAAATAACGCAATGCACTTATTCGGCTCTCCCCGGGCTAAAGCCCGGGGCTCGCCGACAAAAATCAGATCTTTTGCTCTGGAAATGCTCCATTTTGTGCTGGCACGCTAAACACGTACCCAGCTTCAGCTGGCGGAGAAGATCGACATGCGTTTTTTCTTGGCTCTTCGGGCGGCTAAAGCCGGGGGCTCGCCGAAGCAAGAACGAGCGTCGATTCTTGCTCGTCACGGCGAGCCGGGAGCGTAAGCCCCCGGAGACAAGAAACAAGAAAAATACATGCTGAGCTACCGATTCCCTTTGCAAGCTCACGCTTGCGGCTCGCTTAAACAAACAACCGCGTGCTTGCGCACGCGGCTTGTCTATATGGAGTGCGGCGGCGTGCAGCCGCTTGTGCTTCGCCCCGGCTAGCCGGAGCAAATAAAAGCGGAAGCAAGCTTCCGCACTCCAGAGAGCCGCACGCCGATTCTCACACCGGCGCGGAAGCGCCCTGCGCCGGCCGCACGCCGCAAGCCGCCAGCCGTTTTACCGTCTCTTCCAGCGGCAAAAGTTTGACACGCCCCGGGCGATTCTCCATACTCAACATGGTGCTTCCCCGCCGAATTTTCCTCCCTCGCTTCGCCTGCCCGCCGTCTGGAGAACCATGAGAGGTACCGGTTGCAGTCTGTGGATGTTGGGCGTTGCTCTGTGTGTTTGGCTGGCACCGGCAGTAGTTCAACAGGGGCTGGCGGATGAATCGGCCGTGGATTACGCCCGGCACATCAAGCCCCTGCTGGCCCGCCACTGCCTGCAATGCCACGGCCCCCAAAAGAGCGAAGGGGGGCTTCGACTGGACAGCCGGCAAGGGGCCTTCCGCGGGGGGGATTCCACGCTGCCGGTGCTGGTGCCCGGCAAGCCGGAGGAGAGCGAGCTATTTCGCCGGGTGACCAGCACGGACGAAGCCGAACGGATGCCGGCCGACGGAAACCCCCTGAGCCAAGAAGAAATCGAGCTATTGCGGCGGTGGATCAAGCAAGGGGCACGCTGGCCGAAAGTAGAGCCACGCCGCTGGCACTGGGCCTACCTGCCGCCCAAACGCCCGGCGGTGCCCCAGGTGACCGGGGAGACGAACAATCCCATCGATGCGTTCATCCTCCGCCGCCTGGCCGGGAAAGGGCTTTCGCTTTCGCCTGCGGCTTCGCCGGAGATGATCCTGCGGCGGTTGAGCTTGTCGCTGGTGGGGCTGCCGCCGGGGCCGGAGGAGCTGGACCGCTTCCTGGCCCAGTACCAGCAAGATCCCCGGCAGGCCATAGAGCAAGCCGTGGAGCGGCTGCTGGCCTCGCCGCGGTTCGGGGAACGTTGGGCCAGGTGGTGGCTGGATGCGGCCCGGTACGCCGACTCCCACGGTTTCCAGCGGGACGACTTGCGCGACCTGTGGCCCTACCGGGACTGGGTGATTCGGGCCTTCAACCAGAACATGCCGTTTGACCAGTTCACCGTGGCCCAACTGGCCGGGGACCTGCTGGCAGCCGAGAAGATGAAGCAGAAACTGCGCGTGGAAAAGTGCAAACTCCCCCCGCCGGCCGAGGAACAGATCCACTACCTGTGCGGCGAGCTGGACGAGGAAGTGGCCGATCTGCTGGTGGCCACCGGCTTCCACCGCTGTGCGGCGGTGAACGTGGAAGCCGGTACCGACCCGGAAGAAGAACGCGTGCGGCAAGTGGTGGACCGGGTGAACACCACCGGCATGGTGTGGCTGGGCGTGACGATGGAGTGCGCCCAGTGCCACGATCACAAGTACGACCCGTTCACCATGAAGGACTACTACCAGCTCTTTGCCTACTTCAACAACACGCCGCGGGAGACGGAGTTTTCCCGCAAGAACCGCACCACGGTGTTCTTCCAGGGGTATTATGTGGACTTGTCGGACGTGCCCAAGTACGCTTTTGCGGCCGACCCCCCCTGGCCGGAAAAAATCAAAGGGGCGGTGCCCATTCGCCACCAGGCCCGCTCGCTGGTGATGTACGAGCTGCCCCAGGGACGCAAGACGCACATTCTGCTGCGCGGGGTGTTTGGGAATCTGGGGCCGGAGGTACAGCCCGACACCCCGGACTTCTTCGACAAGCTGCCAGACGTTCCCCGCAACCGCCTGGGACTGGCTCGCTGGCTGGTGAGTCGGCACAACCCGCTTACGGCCCGGGTGATCGTCAATCGGCTGTGGGCCGAGATGTTCGGCCGCGGGATCGTAGGCACCTTGGAGGACTTCGGCACCCGGGGCGAGATGCCCTCGCATCCGGAGCTTCTGGACTGGCTGGCCGTGGAGTTCGTGGAAAGCGGCTGGAATGTCAAACACATGCTGCGTCTGATGGCTACCAGCCGCACGTTTTTGCAGGATGCGGCGGCCCGAAATGCCCGCGGGCGGCAAGTCGATCCGCAGAACCGCCTGCTGTGGCACTTCCCGCGGCGGCGGCTGGACGCCGAAGCGGTGCGGGACAACGCCCTGGCGGTGGCCGGGCTGCTGAGTGCCAAGATGTTCGGCCCGCCGGTGCGCCCCCCGCAACCCAAGGGGCTATGGGTCAAGCAAGGGGGGGACCGATACCTCTACCAGCCCAGCACCGGCCAGGACCGCTACCGCCGCGGCATCTACGTGATCCGGCGCCGCACGACGCCGCACCCGTGGCTGACGGCGTTTGACTCCCCGAACCGCATCGCCTGCACGGTCACACGCCGGGTGTCCAACACCCCGCTGCAAGCGCTTGTGTTGCTCAACGACCCGGTGTTTGTGGAAGCGGCCCAGGCCCTGGCCCGGCGAATGCAACAGGCCGCAAGCCTCGATCGCGACCGGCTCCGGCTGGGTTTCCGCCTGGCCACCAGTCGCTGGCCGCAGCCGGAAGAGCTGGCCGTGCTCCAGCGGCTGCTTGCCCGCAGCCGCCAGGCGTACCGGCAGCGGCAATCCCCCCGGGCCGAGTCGCTTGCCTGGACCGACGTGGCCCAGGTGCTGCTGAACCTGGACGAAACGATGAGTATCCCCTAGAGGCATTTGCCTGCGATGTTGGAGATGAACTCGCCGCATGCCGTGCAAACCCTGCTGAATCGCCGGGTGTTTTTGCAGTCCGGCGGGCTGGGTCTGGGGGCGGCTGTGCTCTCCTGGCTGCTTGCCCAGGACCAGGCTCGCGGGGCTCCGGGTCCGCTGGCCCCTCGCGTGCCGCACTTTACCCCCAAGGCCCGCAGTGTGATCTACTTCCACATGGTGGGGGCGCCCAGCCACCTGGACCTGTTCCAGTACAAGCCGGAGCTGAAGCAGTGGGACGGCAAGCCCTGCCCGGAAGAGTTCATCCGCGGCAAGAAGTTCGCCTTTTTGCGAGGGCATCCGCGCCTGGCCGCCTCGCCGTTTCGCTTCCGGCCTTGCGGCCAAAGCGGCACCATGCTCAGCGAGTTGCTGCCGCATCTGGGCCAGGTGGCCGACCAGTTGTGCTTCGTCCACTCCCTGCACACCGAACAGATCAACCATGGTCCGGCCCAATTGTTCCTCCACACCGGTTTTGCCCGACCCGGCCGGCCCGGAATCGGCTCGTGGCTGGTCTATGGGCTGGGCACGATGAACGAAAACCTGCCGGCCTACGTGGTGCTTCGCACGGGCAATCTGGCCGGGGCGGGAGCCAGCTTGTGGTCCTCCGGGTTCCTGCCGCCGGTCTATCAGGGCGTGGCGTTTCGCAAGGGACCGGAGCCGGTGTTTTTCTTGGCCGATCCGCCAGGCCGCACCCGCGCGGATCGCCGCCGGGTGCTGGACGCCCTGGGCGAGCTGAACCAGCGGCGCTACGAGCTGCTGGCCGACCCGGAAATCGCCACCCGCGTGGCCCAGTACGAGCTGGCCTTCCGCATGCAAGCCAGCCTGCCGGAGCTGACGGACCTGAGCAGCGAAGATGCCAAGACGCTGGAACTTTACGGGGCCAAGCCGGGCCGGGCCTCGTTTGCGGCCAACTGTCTGCTGGCCCGGCGGCTGGTCGAACAAGGCGTGCGCGTGGTGGAAGTCTATGACGCCACCTGGGACCATCACTCCAAGCTCAACCAGTTGCTGCCCAAGAAATGCCGCGAAGTGGATCGGCCGCTGGCGGCGCTGATCCTGGACCTGAAGCGTCGCGGTCTGCTGGAGCAGACGCTCATTGTCTGGGCCGCCGAATTCGGCCGCACCCCCATGCAGCAAGGCGGCTCCAAAAACGCCGGCCGCGACCACCACAAGGACGCCTTCACCGTGTGGATGGCCGGCGGCGGGGCCAAGGGCGGCTTCAGCTACGGGGCCACTGATCCGTTCGGATACAACGTGGTGGAAAATCCGGTCAAAGTGCACGACTTCAACGCCACGGTGTTGCATCTTTTGGGGATCGACCACCGGCGACTGGTGTTCCGCTTCCAGGGGCGCGACTTCCGCCTGACCGAAGTGGACGGCCGCGTGGTGCCGGAGCTGATCGGCTAGTCGGCCGGTTGCGGGTTGGAGTGCGGAAGCTTGCTTCCGCTCATGTATGCTCCGGCTGGCCGGAGCGGAGCCGAAGCAGCAGCGAGCTGCACGCCGCATTTGGCGAGCCCCGGGCTTTGTACGTGTTTAGCGTGCCAGCACAAAATGGAGCATTTCCAGAGCAAAAGAGTTGATTTTTGTCGGCGAGCCCCGGGCTTTAGCCCGGTACGTGTTTAGCGTGCTAGCACAAGGTGTGATGTGTCCAAACCATAAAGCAAGCCGAAGGCTTGCCAGCCTTGTAGCCGGTGGTCGGAGCGCAGCGGAGACCACCGGACCGCGGCGGCCTT
>JALSGI010000154.1 GCA_026982835.1 Planctomycetota bacterium
CAAACGGTGCTTCGGCCGGTGGGAGTGAAAGGGTTTGTGGTTTTGCCGAAACGTTGGATCGTGGAGAGGACCTTTGGGTGGCTGGGGCGTTATCGCCGTCACAGCAAGGACTACGAACGGAACCCCGCCACCAGCGAAGCCATGATCCAGATCAGCATGATTCATCTCATGCTCCGGCGACTCACCACAGGCCACACCTAATTTCGGGACAGGCTCTTAGTCCGGCGAGCCGCCAGCTTTAGCTGGCGGAGAACGGCGAGCCGCCGACTACAGTCGGCGAAGAAAAACCACCAACGTGCGTCGTTTTTTCTTGGCTCTCCGGGCGGCTAAAGCCGGGGGCTCGCCGAAGCAAGAACGGGCGTCGATTCTTGCTCGTCACGGCGAGCCGGGGGCATCCCGGTTGTTTTTCCCCTTGCCTGCCGGAGCCGGAAGCCTACAATTCGCATTTCGTAGCTGGGAGAGGAAGACTTTCGGGCAGTTCACGAGGGAGACAAAACGCATCGGGAGAAACCAACGATGAGCGGACCCATCGTGCGCATCGGTGCCACGCCGGAATACTCGCAGGGTTGGGAACGAGTCTTCGGGCAGGGCTCGGCGGCCAAGAAAAGCTCGGCCAAGGGAGCCAAGAAAAAGGCAGCCGGAGGCAAAAAAGCGGCCAAGAAGACCGGCTCGGTGCAAAAGAAATCGGCCAAGAAGGCTGCCAAGAAAAAGGCAACCAAAAAACCCACCAAGGCCGCCAAGAAGAAAACCACCGCGGCCAAAAAGAAGACCCCAAAGAAAAAGGCCAAGAAGAAAAAGTAGTCCCAGGGCTGCGGTTTGCCGGGACGGCGTTTCCTGCGGTCTGGGCGCAGGGGGAGTATGGCTTTCCCACCGGCATCTGCTGCAGTCGGCCGCGGACAGTTTCCGCCGCAACTAGGGCCGCGATCTCCTCCCTTGGCGAAGATTTCTCCGAGGACGGCCCCCACCGCGGAATCCCCCGGCTTGGTTATCCTGCAAAGTGGGCAGGCCGGTATCGCCGACAAGATGCCGTAAAGCGAGTTTGGCTCCCCTTTCGTTGGCCACGAACCACTTGAATGACTCCCCTTGAGGACTGGGCGGACCGGGTTGGCCGTTGGGGGTGGTCCGCGGATAGTGGATCGGCAGACGCGGGAATCCTTGACAAGCCACCAGGAACGCCCGAATGAACGAGACGTTTTCAAAGGCCCGATTCCTTTCGGCAGGCTCGTCGTTCTCGCTTTTCTTGCCATAGCACCGAACCACGGCTGCTTGGAATGCTTGCACAAGTTTCTGCTTGAGCGAATCGTTTTGTTTGGCATTCCCCGCCTGGTCGCACCAGGACTTGTACCTTTCGCGAAGCTCCTGGCCGGTCCTCAGGTCCAACTCATTGATCTCCAGCCGCACACTGCCGAATCCCAACGGCTTGCCCCCGCCGAAGCGGAGGTAGTGTTCTTTCGGAAGCGAAAGCAGCCAGAGTAGTGCCCCCAACTCCACCTGGGAGAGATTCTGCACGTGGAGGGTAAACTCAAACTCGGCCCCCGGCTTCACCCAGCCCAGCACGGAGCGGTTCTGGTCGTCGCGCTGCTCCCGGCCGTTGAGACGCGGGCGGCGGTATTCCTGGTAGAAAAGCCCCTGCCGGGTTTGCGTCCGGTCTTCGGTGGGATTGTCCCAGTAGCCTTGGGGCAGGTTCTTGTGGTGCGGATAGACTTTGCGGCCACGGAGACCCTTGCCAGGAGCGTAGCCGGCCTGCTGCTTGGAGAGGCCATCTGCTTGAGCTTCCCCCTGGGGGGAAGCGGCCACATAGAATCGCCCCTGTTGGGGCTTGGGAGTGGAGAGAATGGCTAGCGGCACGCCCTGGGGATCTTGGTCCTTGAAACAGGCCACGGCTTTTTCTTTGGGAGAACGGCAGCGGACCGGTCCCACCCGCAACAGGCCCCGCACGGCCACCTGTTTGCCGGCATCCCGGTCACCTTGCCCGGGCTGCAGCCTCACCCAGCCGAAGACCCGATCGGCCGGCGAAAGCTGCTGGATCTCTTCGGCCGGCCGGAGAGAGGGGGGCAACAACTCCCAGGGAGAACACGGGTAAAGTTCCCGGGAGATCATCACCGGGAAAACCGCCTCGACATCGTTTTTAGCTTTGTTGAGGCGCACGTAGCACAAGGTGCCTTCTTTGAGCTCCAGATCCTCCTTGCAATACACATGGCGCGACCAGGCCGTTTGGCCAGGATCGCGGCCGAGATACTGGTTCGGCCCAATGCCTCGGGCGCGTCGTTTTTTCAGGTCGTCTTCGTGGATGGCCTGGTAGTTCTGGATCAGCTCCTGCCACATTCGGCGGTGCTTCTTTTGGACCTGGATGGGTTGTATCTTCTCCTCTCCGTCAATAAAGAACACGCGCTCGTCGTGCTTGCGATTGATGTTGGCGTTGGTGATGCAAACCCAGCCGTAGATTTGTTTCATCGCCGCGGGATTCGCTGGTTGCGTGCGTTGCTCTCGCCGACTCGGGTGGGGACGGTTACCCAATGCGTTCAAAGCACCACCTCTGACAATCTTTCGTACCCGCCAGAACTGGAAACGCGGATTTATGTGTTGGATTTTTTCAATCCAGCACACCACTTTCTCGCCATGTTGCGGGAGCGAGCCGTCAGGGTATTTCAGGGCATTATGGGTGTTTTTGTCGTGGCCGGAGTAGCGGGGCAACCAGGCGGCGTACATGGGACCGTTGGGCCTTCCGTCTTGCCTTACGGAAGATGTCCCGGTCAGGAGATGGAAGTGGCCGTTTTCGACCCGGGCCGGGATGAGTCCCAGTCCCTCCCGCGCCTCCATGCGAAGGGCAAGCCGGCTGCGAAGCTCTTCGGAAAACCGCCCGAAGCGGGAGTTGGTCACCATCTCGTAAGCGGTGCGGAGCATGCCGCGTAGGCTGGAAGCGGGGATCAGCGGCTTGCCTTGGGAGTCCACACGGAGCGGAAAAATCTTGTGCCCGGTTCTCTTGTCCTCGATGACCTTCTCAGCATGAGGCACCAGCAGCGGGGTCACCGCCGTCATCCGCACGCGAATCCAGCCGGTGTAGCCATCTGGGCAAAACACGTCCTGTGGGGGCGGCACGTGGTCGCCCAGGTCGGGGTCGTTCATTTCGCGTGGCGGGGCGGGTACGAAGTTGTAGGGGTTGTGGAAATCGGGCATGTTGTGTGCTCCTGTTACACGCGCAGCTCCACCAGGCGCGAGGCGGCGATACGCACCGCGCCGGTTTCGTCTTGCTGGAAATAATGACGCACGACCAGGCGCAATTTGCCTCCGGTCAATTGTTCCTTGGTCACAGCCAGGGGGAGCAACTGCTCGGCCCCGCCCCGGTCGGCCACATGCGTGAAATTCCCGTAGCTTTGTTTTACGCCATTGCCGCGGACGATTCGCTCCTGGTCCCAGGGGCGTAGCGGCGAGTTCTCTGGGTCTGCGGAACCGGCAGCGGGGGCGTCCCGGAGTAGCCGCCCCTGGAGCCCTGCTTCGCAGCGCCACAGGAGCACCTCGCCCCCCGGACCGAAAAGCCGCAGCTCCTGCAGCCGGTCCAGGATGATGGAAGGGGAGAGTTCCGCGTCAAATGCGCAGCCCAACTGCCAGCGGTTCGCACGGGAATCCCAGCGCCCCCAGGTGACGCCATCGTCGCAGTGGGCCAAGGCCCAGCCAAGCTCAAGCTGCGAGAGCGTATCCTGCGGCGGGCTCCCGTTGTTTAGCAGCCAGTGGAGGAACTGCTGGCATGCTTCGGGTGTCAGCGGCCGCAGTTCGCAACCCGCCAAGGGAGTGGAAAGCACTTCGAAGGTCATGCCGTGTTCTCCGTTTGGGGTTTCTGGTCGGAGTGGGCCAGAGATTTTGCCTCGTGGAACTCCCGGATTGCCTGGTCAACCCGCTCGGCAGCTTTCCCCTGGGGAGGCTTGCCCGGCTCAAGCAGCGCCTGGGAGGGAGCGTTCCCCTCGTACCAGCTCACCGTGGCTGTGCCACGGAAGAACCCCCGACCCACGCTGGAAGTGCCACCCACGGGAAGCCTCGCGTCCAGGAGGTCCTTGAGCACCAGCAACACCAGGCCCAGCTCGCCAGGCTGGGGATTGCGGATCTCCAGACGCAGAGAGAGCGTGCCGCCGACTTCGGGTTGCTCGTCGAACAGGGCGGTTTGGACCACGCCCTGGGTGAAGCGGTCGATGGCGATCCGGGTTTGTCGCCAGGGCTGGGAATCTTGGACTTGGGCCTCAGCCACCCGCAGCCGCGAGGCGTGGGGTTGGAACCCTGAGCCGGGGCGCAGGCCTTCAAACCGCGGACCAAAGAGGCGCTCTACCCACCGATCGCTGTCACCGTGGGAAGCGCGGACCAACCGGGCGATGCGCAGCGCGTGGGCCCGAAGCACCCCGGCCAGACTGGTTCCAGGCAGGACGGGCCGGCCGCCGCTGCGCAGGTGGGAAACGTCCGGGTCCTGGGGTTTGGTACCAGGGCTTCGCACCAGCAGGTCGTGCTCCGGTTGCAACTCCAGGTCGATGGCCACTTTTCTCCTGGCGTCCGGGAGAGGTTCCAGTGAGCCCAGCTCCTCCGGGGCAGCTTGTTGAAGGGCTTCCAGGCTGCAGGAGTGCTTCGGCTCATCGGGGATGGGGCGCTGGTGGTCCGCCAGGGCCCATTCCAGCCAGCCCTGGGGGGTGCTTAGATCGAAGCGTCGGGCGATCCAGCTGGCACGGAACCTGCCCAGCCCGCGTGAACGCCTCGCTCCCAGACCCCCGGAATCCGAAACGAACGTCTCCAGCGCCGCAGCCAGGGCCTCTAGCAACTCTTTTTCCTTTTCCCAGGGTTTGCCATTCTTCGACTCGCCAGAAGAGTTTTCTGGCGGGGACCACAGCAGGTCGATGCGGACCGGGAAGATAGTTCCGGCCGGGAGCACCTCGTAGTCGTACTTTTTTCGCTCTTCGGCCACGCCGGTTCTGGGCGAGATGGCTACCCCGTCGCGGATTTCCACCCCCTGT
>JALSGI010000155.1 GCA_026982835.1 Planctomycetota bacterium
GAACTTTTGCGGGAACTGGCCGAGATCAAAATCGAGGAACTCCGCGAACAAGGGGTGTTTTCCGCAGTGCCCCATTACAGCGTGCTGGAGCAGGCAGCCTCGGCGTTGGGCAAGGAGCTTTCCTGCCGGACCCAGAAGCCCGAAGGCGAATCTGGGTCCCAGGCCCGCTTCCCCCTTTGGCCTGCGGCAGCTTGCCATGTACAGTGGTTTCAGTGGTTCGTCCCAGGTGCAAAGGAGGATCGAACGATGTTGCTGGCCCAAGCGACAAGCAGTGCAGGTGGCCTGCAAACGCTTTGGTTCTGGATCGCCTTGTTGATCGCAGCCGCCGGCACGGGAGGGAGCCTGTGGCTGAGCCTGGGCAAAAAGCTCAAGGCTTGCCCGTTGTGTTTTTACCAGCGGTCGTTCGTCATCGCCCCGCTGGGGGTGCTGTTGCTGGGAGCCTTGTCCGGCACAGGGCACTGGGGCCTGTTTGCCCTACTGGCCTTGCCTGCCGCAGCGCCGGGACTGGCCATTGCCATGTTCCACGTGTACCTGGAGCTTTCCGGCAAGCTGGAGTGCCCGCTTGGGGCACTGAACCTGGGCAGCGTGCCCAAGCAAAGCTGCTTGATGTTCCTGCTGCTGACCGTGGCGTTGGTGCTGCAAGCGTTGGAGGCCGAAGTGACCGGCCCGCTTGGCACGGCCGGATTGGTGGTGTTGTCGCTGGCCTTTGGAGCATTGCTAGCCGCCGGCAGCGTGGCCGCCACCCCGGGACCGCCCCCGCCGCCGAAAGAGCCCTACTCGGAACCGCCCGAAACCTGCCGCCCGCCGTACCGGGGAAGCGAGGCAGCGGCCGGGTAATCCACTGTCCAAAGCTACCAGGAGCAGCGATGAGCTTCGTGGCCGTGGTGCTTTTGCTGGCCGTGCTGGCCCTGGCCTGGGCCAACGGGGCCAACGACAACTTCAAGGGCGTAGCCACCCTTTACGGCAGCGGGGTGTGCGATTTTGCCTGGGCGCGGCTGTGGACCACCCTGGCCACCGCGGCCGGGTCGCTTTTGAGCGTGGTGCTGGCCGCCAAGCTCCTGCAGCACTTCAGCGGCAAGGGTTTGGTGCCCCCCGAGGTGCTTCACTCGGCGACGTTCGCCACCGCCGTGGCCCTGGGAGCGGCCGGCACGGTGCTGCTGGCCACCTGGGCTGGGCTGCCGATTTCGACCACGCATGCCTTGGTGGGGGCGCTTGTGGGGGCGGGAATGGCCTGGGCCGGACAGATCCACTGGCACGCCCTGGCCACCGTGTTTTTGCTCCCCTTGCTGGTCAGTCCCCTGGTGGCCCTGGCTGTGGCCGGTGCCGGTTATCCGGTGCTGCACTGGTTGCGGCGGCGAATGGGGATCGAGTCGGGCCACTGTATTTGTGTGGGCACGGAGGTGGTGGAGGTGGTTTCTCCTTGCTGCCAGGCGGCGGTGGCGGCCCAGGTGGAGAAATGGTCCTTGCGGGTGGACGATCCCGTGGAGTGCCGCTACCGCTATCAGGGACGTCTGCTGGGCGTGGACGTGGACCGGCTGCTGGATTGGCTGCATCACCTTTCGGCGGCGGCCGTCTGCTTTGCCCGGGGGGTGAACGACACGCCCAAGATCGCCGCCTTGCTTTTGCTTTTGCCCTGGAGTGGGTCGCCCGGGCTGTGGACGGCGGCCGTGGCCGTGTTTGTGGCCCTCGGCGGCTGGACGCAGTCGCGCCGCGTGGCCGAAACGATGAGCCACCGCATCACCGCCATGAACCCGGGCCAAGGGTTGGCGGCCAACTTGACCACCGCGGCCATCGTGCTGGGAGCCAGCCGGCTGGGGATGCCCGTTTCCACCACGCATGTCAGTTGCGGATCGCTTTTTGGCGTGGGGGCCGTCACGGGCCAGGCCCGCTGGCGATGGATCACCACGATTCTGCTAGCTTGGTTGGCCACCTTGCCGCTTGCGGCCCTGATGGCAGCCGGGGCGGCGTGGCTGCTGCGCTGAAAGGGAGACGGCCGGCGTGGCAGCCGTGTCGCCTTTGTTTATCTGTTTATCTTCAAAAGGGTTGTGATCTGCCACCGACAGGCTTTCCCCCTGGCCCTGCCGGGGAAGGATCGGGTAAACTAGCACCTTGAGTCCAACTCCCTGGTCGATTCCGGCCGAAGTAGCTTCTTGTGCCGCAGCGTGTTGTTCTTCCCTCGGGTCGGCCCAGCAAATGCTCCGCTGAGAAGTCCCAGAGAGGAGAGAACCATGTGGAAAGAAACACTGCCGGCGCGCCAGACAGCGCGCATTGAGCGGTCGAATTGAAACGGTTCGCCACTTTTGGCTAAAGTAACTGGCAATAAAAGCGCTCCGCCATTCCCATTTTTTAGACGAAAAAAGCTGGGAAAAATCATGGCACAGGTTCTCAACGGTCAGATCACCAAGCCGGACATCCCACCCAGCCAGCAGGACATCGACCCGCAGGAAACCCAGGAGTGGCTGGAGTCGCTGCAGTGGGTGCTTCAGGCACGGGGTGGGGAGCGGGCCACGTACTTGATCGACCTGCTGCAGCGCGAGGCGCAGCGCCGCGGCGTGAAGCTCCCCTTCCGGCCCACCACCCCTTACGTGAACACCATTCCGGCCGACCAGCAGCCCCCCTTTCCCGGCAATCGCGAGCTGGAGCGGCGGATCAAGAGCATCATCCGCTGGAACGCCATGGCGATGGTGGTGCGGGCCAACCGGGAGCACCCCGGCATCGGTGGCCACATTTCCACTTACGCTTCGGCCGCCACGCTCTACGAGGTGGCCTTTAATCACTTCCTCAAGGCCCGTGGCGAAAACTTCAACGGCGATGTGGTTTACTTCCAGGGCCACGCTTCCCCGGGAATCTACGCCCGGGCGTTCCTGGAAGGCCGCCTGAGCGAAACCCAACTGGAAAACTTCCGCCGCGAACTGGCCCCCGGCGGCGGGCTTTCCAGCTACCCCCATCCCTGGCTCATGCCCGACTTTTGGGAGTTCCCCAGCGTCTCCATGGGTCTGGCCCCCATCATGGCCATCTACCAGGCCCGGTTCAACAAGTACCTGCACGACCGCGGGATCAAGGACACCAGCTCCCAGCGCGTCTGGGCCTTTCTGGGCGACGGGGAATGCGACGAACCGGAAACCCTGGGGGCCATCACCCTGGCCGCACGCGAGCAGCTGGACAACCTTATCTTTGTCATCAACTGCAATCTGCAGCGGCTCGACGGCCCGGTTCGCGGCAACGGCAAAATTATCCAGGAGCTGGAAGGGCTGTTCCGCGGGGCGGGCTGGAACGTGATCAAGGTCATCTGGGGCGACGACTGGGACCCCCTGCTGGCCCGCGACACCACCGGCCTGCTGGTCAAGCGAATGGAAGAAGTGGTCGATGGCCAGTACCAGAAGTACACCTGCAGCGACGGGGCCTACATCCGCAAGCACTTCTTCGGCAAGTACCCGGAGCTGCTGGACCTGGTCCGCCACTTGAGCGACGAGCAGTTGCAGCGGCTGCGCCGCGGCGGGCACGACCCGGAAAAAGTCTATGCCGCCTACAAGGCCGCCGTGGAGTCCGACCGACCCACGGTCATCCTGGCCAAAACGATCAAAGGCTACGGCCTGGGCGAAGCGGGCGAGGGGCGCAACATCACCCACCAGCAAAAGAAGCTCAACGAGGAGGAGCTGCGGCAGTTCCGCTCCCGGTTCAGCATCCCCATCTCCGACGACGAAGTGGCCAGCGCCCCGTTCTACAAGCCCCCCGAAGACAGTCCCGAGATGCGCTACCTGCACCAGCGCCGCCAGGCCCTGGGCGGCTACCTTCCGGCCCGAAGCACCCAAAAAATCACCACCGAGGTGCCCTCGCTGGAGGAGTTCAAAAACGACGCCACCATCCAAGGCAGCGGCGACAAGGAGTGGTCCACCACGATGGGCTTCGTGCGGTTGTTCACCAAGCTGCTGCGCGACAAGCGGATCGGCCGCTACATCGTGCCCATCGTGCCGGACGAGTCGCGCACCTTCGGCATGGAAGGGCTGTTCCGGCAAATCGGCATTTATTCCCACGTGGGCCAGCTCTACGAACCGGTGGATTCGCACCTGGTCAGCTACTACAAGGAGGCCAAAAACGGCCAGCTGCTGGAAGAAGGCATCACCGAGGCCGGCTCCATGTGCTCCTTCATCGCCGCCGGCACCGCCTACGCCACGCACGGGATCAACATGATTCCGTTTTTCATCTACTACTCGATGTTCGGTTTTCAGCGGATCGGCGATCTGATCTGGGCCGCCTGCGACACGCGAGCCAAAGGGTTCCTGATCGGCGGCACCGCCGGGCGAACCACGCTCAACGGCGAAGGGCTGCAACACCAGGACGGCCACAGCCTGCTGTTTGCCTCGGCTTATCCAACCGTGCGACCCTACGATCCGGCTTTCGCTTACGAAACCACCACCATCATCCTCGAAGGACTCCACCGGCTCTACCAGCAGGACGAAACGGCCATCTACTACATCACCGTGGAGAACGAAAACTACCACCACCCGCCCATGCCCGAGGGGGCCGCCGAGGGAATCATCCGCGGCGCGTATCGGTTCAACACAGTCGATCTGGGCGGCGACCGGCCGCGGGTGCAACTGCTCGGCTCCGGGCCTATCCTCCGCTGCGTGCTGGATGCCCAGAAAATCCTGGCCGAACGCTACGGGGTTTCAAGCGACGTGTGGAGCATGACCAGCTACACCATGCTGCGGCGAGAGGCGCTAGAGTGCCAGCGGTGGAACATGCTGCACCCGGAAGCAGAGCCGCGCCGCTCCTACGTGGAACAGTTGTTCGACGGCGTGGAAGGCCCCTTTGTGGCCGCAAGCGACTATGTGCGCAACGTGCCCGAGCAGATCGCCCCTTGGGTGCCGGGCGGGCTGTTTGCCCTGGGCACCGATGGGTTCGGCCGCAGCGACCTGCGCAGCTCGCTGCGGCGGTTTTTTGAGGTGGACGCCCAGTCGATCACCGTGGCTGCACTGTACCAGCAGG
>JALSGI010000156.1 GCA_026982835.1 Planctomycetota bacterium
CTTGGGGGCTTGGAGGCGTGGGGGCTTGGAGGGAGCCGGAGCCCCGCACGTTAGTGCGGGGAGAAGCGGAGTCGGCTTGCGGCGTGCGGCTTGCGCTGTGCGGCTTGCGGCGTGCGCCGGAGCTTCCGCTCCGAAGTGAAAACAAACGCCAATTCTTGCAACCGGCGAGCCGCCGGCGTCAGCCGGCGGTTGAACCGCGAGCCGGGAGCGTAAGCTCCCGGAGAACGGCCAACACACCAAATTTGCTTGCCTCGGGGGCAGGCGTTTTTCTAAAACGAAAGAGGGCCTTGGGAGCACCACAGGGGCGTTGGCATCACGAACAACCAGGGAGGCGGCCGATGTACGCACTGTGCTTGTCGGTACTGCTTGCCGGGGGCAGTGGGACTCCGCTGGTGGCACCCGCCCCTTCTGGAAGCAGCCCCGCCGGTGACATCCAGTCCGAAGTGCGCCGCCTGGTGGCCGCGTGCCGGGGCAACAAGCATCCCCCCGAGCAGTTGATCCGCCGGATGCTGGCCGCGTACCGCCAGACGGAACAAGCCCGTGGGCTTACGCCCGCCCGACGCCGGGAACTGCAAAACATCCTGGCCCGCCGCATGCTGGAACAAGCCAAGCGAATGGTCCGGCAAGCGAAGCGGGAGAAACGCCCCTGGGCCCGTTCCGCCTCGCTGGTGGGTGTTTCCTACGGCAGGGGCAAGCCGGCGGCCCCGGTGCGATCCGCTTCGGGCGGGGCGGCCGTGCTGGAGCAAGACCAGGCGCGGCAGCTGATCGAACTGATCCAGCGGACCATCTGCCCCGATTCCTGGGAAGTCAACGGCGGCCGCGGCACGATCTATTACTACGCCCCGGCCCATGCGCTGGTGGTGCGGCAGCGGGGCGAAATCCACCGCCAGCTGCAAGGCTTGCTGCGGCAGTTGCGAAAATAAGGCAGCTGGTCTCTTGCCCGGCGTCGGCTGGACGTGCTGCCCGCCCAGGCTGTGCTTGCCGCGTAACCGAGGTCTTCACATCCCGAAAAAGAACCGCCGCCGGGAGGCGACCGGAAAAAGAAGCAGCAAATCCAAAAAATCACAGAAAACGCCGCTTCTTACCTGGCCGGTCCTGGAGCGGAGAAAACATGTCCTTGACACTGCAAGTGGGCAAAGAAGGCCATGAATCGACAAGAGACCGGGACCGCACCGGCCCGGCCGGCCAAAACGCCTCGCCGCCGGTGGCGCTTGCTGGCCGTAGTAGTTGCCGGGCCGATTTGGCTGGGCGCGGCCGGCTTGTGGCTGGGGCTGGCCCTGGGATACGACTTCGCCCTGGTGGAACGATACGACGAGCAGGGCAAACTCAATGGCCCGGAAATGACTATGCGCTACGGTTGGCCCTGGCCCTATCTGGCTGCGCACCGGGCCGTTCCTTTCCGGGCATGGCCTTTCTGGGCGGACATCGAAGAAGTGCTCTGGTTTTCCGCTGCTGTCCTGGCGGCCGACGTGGCTCTCTGGCTGCTGGGCGTGGCAGCCTGGGGGTGGCTTTTGCTGCGGTGGTGCCGCAGTCGCAGGCCGTGGCAGTTCCGCTTGAGCAGTTTTCTGCTGACCCTGGGCATCGCTGCCTTGCTTTTGTGGCCGTTTGTTTCCACCCGATACGCATCCAGCCGGGGACGCGAGGCGGCGCAACGCCTGGCCCGGCTGGAGTTCCAGGATGCAGGCCAGATTCTCCACCTGATTCTGCAGGACCCCCTGGCGCGAGAGAAAGCAAAGAAAGGCAAGTCAGGACTCATGCTCCCGCCCCTCGGTTACACCTACATTGCCCACGAGGAACGTTTCCTCTGGTTCTGGACCCTGCTAGGCATGCAAACTCCCCAGTGGGCAAAAGTGCCGATGGAACTGACCGCCCATACGTTCAAGCCGCGGCGTGCGTTGGCCTTGGCCGGGCGTATTCCCACGCTGCGCAGCGTTTCCATTTACGTGCTTCGGGAAGAGGATATGATTTCGCTGTATCCTCTTCGCATCTCGGATGCTTCCGATCCCCCCTTGGAAAAGCAGCCGCCTGGTATTTCGCCGGAGGAGGCCCGTGCGCGGATTGCGGCCATCCTCGACAAGCACGACCTGGCCGATCCGCCGGTGCGTGCTGCGGACCTGGAACACTTGCACCAGTTGCCGCAATTGCAGTACGTGCGGCTCTCCTTATTGCGGCAGCTCTCCCCGGAGGAAGTGGCCGTGCTGGTCCGGCTGCCGCGGGTGACCTGGCTGTTTCTGAACCATCGCGACCGGCGGCAATGGATCGTTCTCCCGCAGCAGCTTCCTGAGTTCCTCAAAATGCCGCGTTTACGTTCGCTGGCCGTTGCGGTCCATCACGAAGCGGTGCCGGAAAAGATCAAGCAGCAGTTCCAGCGCCGCGGCGTGGAGTTGGGGCTTTTGCTGCGTTTTCCTTGAACACAGCAAGATGCGGCATTCCTACCCGCTGCCGGTGGCCCGTAACTGCTCCAGCGTGAGCCAGTCGGCCAGGTGTAGCTCCACACTGCGGCGGCCGTTGAACTGGTTGATCACCGGGCGGAAGGCCACGGCCAGCGGGCCCTGGTGCCGCTCAAGCGGCTCGGCCCACTCCGCCTGACCGAAAGCCACCGCCCGCAACTGCACCGGCCCTTGGCGGAGCATCAGGCTCAGGTGGCGTCCGCCTCCGCCCATGGTACGCGGCGGGCCGGCCAGCTCCACGCCCGTGGTGCAGATCACCGGCCGGGGATTCCCCTCGCCGAAGGGGGCCAGTTGTTCCAACTGCCGCACCGCCTCCAGTGTGAGCGTGCCCAGGGGCACCTCGGCGTCGATCAGCAGTTCGGCCGTGCGATCCTCCGGGGCGATGGTACCATCGACTTGCTCGCAGAACTGCTGGCGGAACGTCTCGATGTGGCGAGGGTGGACCTTCAGACCCGCGGCGGCCGCGTGCCCGCCAAACTCCACAAGCAACTCCTCGCAGGCGGCCAGCGCCTCGTAGAGATTGAACGAGCCGACGCTGCGGGCTGAGCCTACGGCCAATTGCTCCGAGGAGCTGTCCAGCGAAAGCATAACCACGGGCCGGTGGTATTTTTCGGCCAGGCGCCCGGCCACGATGCCGATCACGCCCGGGTGCCACTTGTGCCCGCAAAGCACCAGCGCCGCGTTCTCCTCCGGCGGGTAGTGTTGCTTGACCTGCTTGACCGCGGCCAGGTAGATGCTCTGCTCAAGCGAGCGCCGGGACTGGTTCAGCCCGTCGATGTACTGGGCCAGCTCGGCGGCTCGTTGCGGGTTTTCGGTCACCAGCAGCTCCACGCCCAGCCGAGCCTGGCCCAACCGCCCGGCGGCGTTGAGCCGTGGGGCCAGGGCAAAGGCCACGTCCTCGCTGGCCAGCGGTTGCCCGGCAAGCTGGCTTACCCGCAGCAGGGCCTCCACGCCCACGGTGGGTTGTTGCCGCAGCACTTCCAGCCCGTGCCGCACCAGCACCCGGTTTTCTCCCACCAGCGGCACCACATCAGCCACCGTGCCCAAGGCAGCGTAGCCGAGCATCTGGTGCAGAAAACGGGCAAGCGGCGGGGCGACTTTCTCCTGCGAGCCGCTGGCCCGGCGGCATAGCGCCCAGGCCAGCTTGAACGCCACGGCCGCCCCGCACAGCCCAGTAAACGGAGCCTGCTGGTAGGGCAGCGCCGGGTGCACCACGGCCAGGGCCTCGGGCAAGCGGCGGCCCGGGTGGTGGTGGTCGCTGATGATGAGCCCTAGTCCCAGCTGCCGGGCAAGCTGGGCCTCCTCGGGGCTGGCGATGCCGCAATCGACCGTAACGACCAACTGGCCCCCCTGCTCTTTGATCTCCCGCAGCGCTTCGGCGTGCAGGCCGTAGCCCTGGCTCAAGCGGTTGGGGATGTAATAGCGCACCGTGGCCCCAAGCCGCTTCAAGCAGCGGAAGAGGATCGCACAGCCGCTCATGCCGTCCACGTCGTAGTCGCCATAGATGAAGATGGTGCGGCGCTGCTCTACAGCCTGGTGGAGCAGTTCGGCGGCGGCTTCGGCCCCGGGCAGCGTGGAGGGATCGCAGAGCGACTTGAGCGGCGCTTGCAGGAACTGGCGGGCCTGGTCGGCGGTGCGGATGCCGCGGGCCAGGAGCAGTTGGGCCACCACGGCCGATACCCCGGCTGCCCGCTGAAGCTGTTGCACCTGGGCCGCATCGTGCGGTCGGATGAGCCAGCGTTTGGGCATAGGGAGGGGATGCCTTCCGTGAGCTTGGGACAAGCGACGTACATCCGAGCTTGGCTGTATTGGAACCGATTCGCCGCGGATTGACAAGCCTCCAGAGGTCTTGGGTCTTGGGTCGTGGGTCTTGCGGCGGTGCTGCCGCACCGGGCGAGCCCGCGGCTTCAGCCGCGGGAGGCCTGGAGGCTTGGAGGGATCCGGAGCCCCGCACGTTAGTGCGGGGAGAACGGCTTGCGCCGTGCGCTGGAGCTGCCGCACCGAAGTGAGAACAAACACTAATTCTTGCAACGGCGAGCCGCAGGCGCCGGCCGGCGGTTGGCCAGCGTAGCGACGACCACAAACCGTAGCAACCGCGTGCTCACGCACGCGGCTCACCGGAGCTTCCGCTCCGATGCAAGAACAAACACGAGCGTGCCAATCGGCGAGCCGCCAGCTTTAGCTGGCGGAGAAATACGACGAGCCTTCGGCTCCAAGCCGGGCTCACCAGTTCGTGCTGTTTACCGGGAAAGACTTCACGGCGTAAGCCGCCGGTAGCCGCTTCAGCGTTTGGGCGGGCCAAACGCCCGCAGCAGCTCCTCCTTGGAACACGGGATGTCTAGATCCGGCCCTTCGGGAGAGCGGCTCAGCAAGAACCGCGATGGTGCTCGAAAGTATAGATCATATAATCTCCACTTTTGCCCTTCGTTGGCCCTCAGGTGGCCAGGGATAACGCAAAAAGGACGGTCCGCCGGATTCGGGGCGGCAATTTAGAAATCCCTACGCCCGGACTGGCCCAGGTCGGTGGTA
>JALSGI010000157.1 GCA_026982835.1 Planctomycetota bacterium
GGGAAAGCCTGTAAATTGTCAGGGGGATCGATCAGCAGCCCTTTGCACGTCCTTACCAGGGATTGCGAGATTCATGGACGAACACCACCAGCTCGAACAACCGCTCGCCCCAGGCGATACTCCCGGGGAGGGCCCCCAACCGGGCCAAGAGAGCGTGTTGCCCGAGGCCGACTACGAGTGGCTTCAGTTGGCGCTGTTCCCTCCCGGCGGCAGCGTGCGGCAACACGACGTGGTGCTGGAGCCTTACGAGGGTCGCGGCCCGGGAGTGATACTGGCCCTGGGCGTGCTGATCACCGCCTTTGGGGCAGTGACGGCGGCCCAGGCACGCAGCGACCCGGTGCAGCAAGTCGTGGGGACGGTGGTGTTTCTTTCGGGCACGGCGGCGGTGGTCCGCGGGCTGTGGGTGCTTCGCCTCCGGGGCCGGTGCAGTTTGCCGCGGCTGGTGCTGTCGGTGCAGCCGGTTTACCTGGGGGAGCGATTCACGGTGCGATTTCAGCAGCGCTTTCACAGGGGGTGCCAGTTGCAACACGTAATCCTGCGGCTGGTGTGCCGGGAGGAGGTCCGCTGGCGGCAAGGAGAGGAGATGCTGCGGGAACGGGAAGAAACTTACCGCGTGCAGCAGGTGGTGGTCCCGGCCCGGGACGTAGCTCCCGGGGGCCTGGTCACCGGCCAGGCGGAGTTCACCGTGCCCGACCAAGGGATGCACAGCTTCTCCTCCCCGCACAATCAGGTCCGCTGGTTGTTGGAGCTGGAGATTGCCGTTGCCGGAAGGGAAGCGTATCGGGAACAATTTCCCCTGTTGGTGGCGCCCCGTCGCGTGGACACTTGACCGCGGCTGGTGCGGAGACTGGCCTGGAGTGTCTCTGCCCTGACCGCCCCGCTCGGAAAAGCTTGTCGCCAGGATCGTCCCCGTTGAGCAAAAGGACTCCTCACGATGAGCCAGACCCTTTCGCAAATGACTCCTCGTCTCAAGCTGACCTACCACCAGCTTGGCCTGCAGAATCACTTTCCTGACCCGAACGCCCCCCGGGAAACGCAGGTCCAGCTTCAGGCTTCCCCCGCCTGGACGCTTGTTGTGGTGCTGCTGGCTGCCATCGGGCTGAGTGTGGGAGGAGCGGTTTGGGCCTACCTCGTCTGGAGCGACGAGGGTTTGTGGGTGGTGTGGATTTTCGTGGTGGTGTTGGAAGCGGTGGGGTTGGTTCTGCTGGCGGTCTTTTTTCACCAACTGCTGGCCCGGCGCAAAGTGGCCCCGCCGGAAGTGTTCGTCTCGGTGCAGCCGGTCTATCTGGGCGAAACGTTTACGGTGCGTGTGCGGCAATCGTTCAAGGGGAGCTGCCAGCTCAACCGCATCACGCTCAAGCTTATCTGCCGCGAGGAGGCCACCTACCGCCGCGGCACTAGCACCTACACGGATCGGCGCGACGTGTACGAGGAAGCCCACACGCTGGCCGAAGCCCAGCAGATGCAACCCGGCGACGTGCTGGAGGAAGAGCTCCAGCTCAAGATTCCCGAGGACGCCATGCACACCTTCGCCGCCCAGTGGAACAAAATTCTCTGGTACCTGCACCTGCATGTGGACATTGCCGCCTGGCCCGACTTTAAGGAAGACTTCCACTTCCAGGTGGCCCCGCGGCGAGCCGAACCGGCCACTTGAAACGCTTCCCGCAAGGAGCTTTGCCATGTCTCAGCCCCGTGTCACCTTCCACCTGGACCCTGGCCCCTGGGACGATCCCCAGTGGGCCGACTGCCGCCCGGCCGAAGGGACCGTAAGCGGCCGAGTCCAACTGGAGCTGGACGAACCGCTCAACCCCCGCCGGGTGATCCTGCGGGTGAAGTGGTACACCGAAGGCAAGGGAGAGCGCGACGAGGGAGTGCACTGGGAAGATGTGGTCCACCAAGGCCAGCTCATCGGGGGGGAAGAGTTTCCCTTCCAGGTGCAACTGCCCCAGGGGCCGCTGAGCTACTCGGGGCACCTGATCAAGATTATTTGGGCCGTGGAGCTGCATTTGGATCTCCCCTGGCGACGCGATCCGAAGTTTGAACGGCGGTTTCAGCTCGTGCTGGCTTGAAAGGGGCAGGAACGATGCCCACGGCTCCCGGAATGCTTGGCCGCTCCCGCTTCAGCCGGCTCCGCCAGGAACAGCTGCGGCGCTGGCACGAGTTGGGAGTGCGCGGGAACCCCTTCGGCTCCCTGCCCGAAGAAGACGAACCGGAGGTGCTGGAGCACCTGGAGCCGTTTGCGGCACTCGTGGCCCCGCTGGCGGCCGCCGCGGAGTTTTCGGCCGTGGTGATGCAGGCTCCCCGGGGCTGGGGGAAATCGACCTTGTTGCAGGTCTGGGCTCGGGAACTCCGCCAGCGGGGAGAAAGCTTTCAACGGCATGTGCTGCGTCCCGGGGATCGGTTGCCGCGGCCGCTGCGTGCGCCGTGGCTGTTGCTAGACGAGGCCCAGCGGCTTGTCCCCTCGGACCGCCGCCGCTTGCGCCGCTGGTTGCGGCAGCGGGGCCACCGCCTGGTGGCCACCACGCACGAAGAGTTGCGCCCGTGGCTGCCCGGAAAGGTGGTGTGCTGGTCCCTGCCTGGTCCCGGCCCCCGGGAGCTTCAGCGGTGGTTTGCCCAGCGGGTGGCCCGATTCGGCGGCGACCCGGCCCGGGTGTTCCTCACCCCGGCGGCGGCCTGCTGGCTGGTGCGGCGATGGGCGGGGAACATCCACGAGATTCAAAACCGGCTGTACCACCTGTTTGAAACCGCGACGGCCGAGGAGCTGATGCCCCTGGACGCCTTGCTGTGGCAGGGTGCCGCGGCAGGGGAACAGCCAGGGTGCTTTGTTTCCAGCGGGGGGGAGAGTACAATGGAGTAGTGCACATCTGTAAAGGGCCCGCCTTGTTGTTTTTTCCCGTCGATGCGGGCCGGGAGCTTCGCTGTTTTCAGCCAAGGATTGCGGACATTGCGCCGGGTATTGTGGGTATGGGTTGCACTAGCAGGGCTGATGCTCCACGGCCCCGCAGGGCTGTGGGCGCAATCGGGTAGTGCCCCGGCAAAGCCCTCTCCGGCCCCCCCGGCGGAGGATCGCCCCCTGGTGCAACCGCGGGTGCCGGTCCATCTACGGGATCACCAGGGGAAACTGGTGCCGGTGCCGGGGCTGACGCTGGAGGAGTTGGACCGCCTGCGGCGCCAGGAGCTGCCTGCGCCCAGCTACGTGATCGACCGGCTGGAGATCGCAGGGGCGCTGCAGCGGGCGGATCGGGCCAGTTTGCGGATAAGCATTCAGGTGACCGTGACCCAGGATCGCTGGGTGAAGATTCCCTTGCGGCTCAAGGAATGCGTGCTGAGCAAGCCGCCGCAGTACCAGGGAGAAGGGACCCAACTGCTCAGCGTGCAGCCTGGCCAGCAAGGTTACATCTGGTTGTTGCAGGATCGCCGCGCCCGGCCGGACCACCCGGTGGTGCATCGCCTGGTGTTGGAAGCGGCCGTGCCGATTCAGGTGCAAGGTTCCAGCCAGCACCTGGACTTGAGCGTGCCGCTGAGCACTTTTTCGGAGCTGGTGCTGGATCTGCCGCAGCAGGGGCTGGAGGCCCAAGCCGTGGGCGGCAAGGACTTCCAGCAACAGGAGCAGAATTCGCGGACGCGGTTGAGCCTTCGCGGGCTGGAGGGGCTGGTGAGCCTGCGGTGGTCGGCGGCCCAACGCTCCATGGGAGCCGATCAGCCCCCGCGGCTGGAAGTGCAATCGCTGATCGTGGCCCGCGTGGGAGGCCCCGACCTGCGAGCCCAAGCTACCCTCACGGTGCGTTCGCACGGAGGAGCTTTTGATCGGGTACGCGTGCGGCTGCCCCGGGGAGCCGAGCTGATCGACCCGGCCCCTTCGGAATCGGTGGTGCGGATCGCCCCGGTACAAGGGGCCCCTGGGGTGGTGGAGCTGGTGTTGCGCCGTGCCACGCAAGGGCCGGTGAACTTGCGTCTGGGCGTGCGATGGCGGCTGGATGCCTCGCAGGCCCAGAACAAAGTCCTGCTGGAAGGGTTCGAGGTGCTGGGGGCGTTGCGTCACTGGGGTTACCTGGCGTTGCAGACCGGGGGCGGTTGGGAAGTTTCCTGGGAAGTGACATCCCCCCACCTGAAACAAGTGGCCCAACTGCCCGAACAGTACGAGCAAACCCCTTTTGCCGCCGCCTTCGAGTTCTGGAAGTTGCCGCTGAAGCTGCCGCTGCTGCTGCGCCGCCCCCGCAGCCACGTGTACGTGGAGCCGGAATACGTAGTCTATCTGAAAGAAGACCGCCTGGAGCTGCATGCCACCTACCGGACCACGGTGCGGGGAGCCCAACTGGCCCAGCTCTCCCTGCCGCTGGGTAACTGGATCCTGGACCGCCTGGAATCGGGAACCCCAGGGGAATCGAAAACCAATCCGGCTTCCCTGGTCCGCCAGTCGAACGGCTCGCCGGTGCTGCACCTGGCGTTGAAGAACCAGGTAGGCACCTCGGCCTGGACCCTCGTGGCCCACCAGGTGCTCGACCCGGAACAGACCGCGCTGCGGTTTTCGCTTCCGGTGCCCCAGGCGGACAAGGTGGCCCCGGGGATGTGCTGGATCCAGCCGGCCAACCACATCCGCTTGCGAGCCGAGGAAGAAGCGTTGGTGGGCCTGGAGCCGCTGGTCCAGTTGCGGAAGCGGTTTTCGGGTTTCGAGCAGCCTGCGGCGGCCTACCGGGTGCAGTCGGCCGACAATTTGTTCCAAGGCCAGCGGGAGATTCTGCCGCCGCAGGTGGTGGCGGCCCGGCGATCGCGGATCGTGGTGCAACCGGGCCGAGTGCAAGTGGAGGAGCGGGTGCGGTTGCGGGTTTCGTACCAGCCGCTGGAGTCGCTGCTGCTGGAAGTTTCCACCGCGATCGACCCGGTGGCCCACCTGCAAATCACCGACGGGGAAGGCAAACCGCTGGTGTTCCAGCCGGCGGCCCAAGAAGCCCAGGCCCCCT
>JALSGI010000158.1 GCA_026982835.1 Planctomycetota bacterium
GTTGCGTTGCGGCCGCTCAAGGGGTTTTTCCAACACGTGGATGTCGATCTGAGTGATCTTCATGGAACGTGCGGCGGTGGTTGGTACAGACTCGAATGTTCTTTACCCGGCGAGCCGCGTGCGCCAGCACGCGGTTGTCTTGCCGCTGGCGCTGATTCTCGCAGCCGCGAGCCGCGGTGAGCAAGACTCGACGCTCGTTCTCGCTTCGGCGAGCCCCGGGCTTTAGCCCGGGGAGAGCCAAGAAAAAATGCATGTCGATCTTCTCCGCCGACTGAAGTCGGCGGCTCGCCGTTCAACCGCCGACTGAAGTCGGCGGCTCGCCACGCCTCCAAGCCCCCACGCCCCACGACCGCGCAGGCCGACTCACTCGTCCAACTGTTGCAGCAGCCGGGTGAGGTACTCGTGGGCCTGGCGGGCTGCCGCGTCCGGCTGGTCGATGTAAGGATAAAGCTCCACAGTGAGCCACCCCTGGTAGCCGGTGTCGCGGATGGCCCGCAGCGTGGCCGGAAAATCAATCGCCCCGTGCCCGGGAATCAAGTGCTGGTGCACCCGCGTGGCGGCGATGTCTTCCAGGTGGTAGTGCTTGGTGTGGGGGGCCATGGGACGGACCCAGTCCTGCGGGTCCTGGCCCACGCAGTAGGCGTGGCCGATGTCGAAGTTCAGTCCCACCCAGGGGGAGTCGATCCGCTCCACAAACTCCTGGTACTGCTCGAACCGCTCGATCAAAAGCTCCGGTTCCGGCTCGATCAGCAGCAGCACCTCCACTTCTTCGGCCACCTCGACGCAGGGCATCAGCTCGTCGTAGAAGATGCGGGCCGCCTGGTCCCAGCTCTGATCCGGCTCCAGCGGGCCGCCCGGCTCGGTGGTGATGTTGGGGGCTCCCAGCTCCCGGGCCAGGCGCAAGGCCCGCTTGGTGTGCTCGCGGCGGATGGCCCGGTAGTGCGGGTGCTCGATCCAGGAAGGATGCCAATAGGGCTGGCGCGGGTCGGCCACGGCGTTCATCATAAAGGCGTTGATGTTGGAGATGGCCAGGTGGTGTTCCTCTAGCGCCCCGCGGATACGCTCCTTTTGCTCCGGCAACAGGCCGGCCGGCCAGGCATGCGGCACATCGGCCAGCAACTCGATGCCCTGGTATCCGGCCTGGGCGATGCGGCGGATGGTCTCCTCGATGGAGTAGTTCAAGTAGGCGTTGGAGCTGAAAGCCAGTTTCATCGGCGATGTTCCTCGTCATGGGGGCCGCACGGACGGCATGCAGCCACGCCGGAGTTACTCTCGTGCAGCTTAGCGGGACACCGAAGCCCGCTTCACAAACTGAAGCATGAACTCCCGCAGCTTTTCCACGCCTTCCAAGGGCATGGCGTTGTAGATCGAAGCCCGCACCCCGCCCACGGAACGGTGCCCTTTGAGCTCCTTGAGCCCCTGGGCCTCCGCCTCGGCCAGGAAGCTCTGGGTCAGCTCCTGGCTGGGCAGGCGGAAGGTGACGTTCATCAGCGAGCGGCTCTCCGGCTCGGCGTGGCCGATGTAGAAGTCCGGGTACTGGTCCAGCACTTCGTAGAGCAGTTGGGCCTTGGCCTGGTTGCGCTGGTGCATCGCCTCCAGCGACCCCACCTCCTCCAGCAGCCACCGCGTCACCAGTAGCACGATCCAGCAGGCGAACACCGGGGCGGTGTTCAGCAGCGAGCCGGCCTGGGCCTGCTGGCGGTAGTCGAGCATGGAATGCAGTCCTTCGGGCACGCGATCCAGCAGCTCGTTGCGGATAATGACCACGGTCACCCCGGCCGGACCGGCGTTTTTCTGCGCGCAGGCATAGATCAACCCGAAGCGACTTACATCCAAGGGGCGAGAAAGAAAATCCGACGAGGCATCGCACACCAGCGGGCCGTTGCCCGGCGGCAACTGCTGGAACTGCACCCCCTGGATCGTTTCGTTGGAGGTGAAGTGGACGTAGGCCGCCTCGGGGGAGAGGTTCAGCTCCTCGGGCCGGGGCACGCGGCGGTAGTTGTGCTCCTGGCCGTCGTAGGCCACATGGACGGTGCCTTCGCGGCGGGCTTCGGCCAGGGCCTTTTTGCCCCAGGAGCCGGTGAGAATGTAATCAGCCGGCAACTGGCTCCCCCGTAGCAGGTTCATCGGCACCATAGAGAACTGAAGTCGTGAACCGCCCTGGAGATAAAGAACCGTGTAATCCTCGGGGATCCGGAGCAGTCGCCGCAGGTTGGCCGTGGTCTCTTCCAGCACCTGGGCGAACCAGGCCGAACGATGGCTCATCTCCAGCGGCGAGATGCCGATCCCTTCCAGGGCCACCAGTTCGCGCTGCGCCTGTTGCAACACCGGCAGCGGCAGCACGGCCGGGCCGGGCGAGAAAGTATAGACTCCCTGGGCCATCGGGCGGGTCCTTTCCGGAAAGAGGCCGGGCAACAACGGATGACTCTCCACCAGGCTTCAAAGGGGCGATGCCGGGATTGTAAACCCCCTTCGACGCGGTGAAAAGCGGCCGTTTCGGCTAGCCACACCGAGCTGCCTCCCCGGCAGGGCAAAGTTTGCATTGCCGCCCTCGCCGGATTTGCAGACAATTGGAATGTGCGTTCCCTTCCCACTTCTCCCTCTGCACAGGAAACGCCGCCATGAACACGCGATGGCAGATTCTTGGCTTCGCCGCTTTGCTGTTGATCGCCGGGGTGTTGATCTGGGTGTTTGCTGCGTCCCCCTCGCCGCAGGAACCCTCCCCCCAGACCACCGCCGCAACCGGGACTTCCCCACCGCCCGCTCCCCCGGCAGAGGCCCCGCCAGGGTCCGGTAAGCTGGACCGGGCGTTTGATTTGGGAACTCCCGCTTCCTTAGTTTCCGCCCAGCAGCAGGAGCCTTCCCCTGCCGGGCCGGACTCGCCTCGGAAACAGGCTCCTTCTGCACAGCCGGTCCCCATGCAGCCGAAACCGGCCCCGGCTCCCAAGCCAGCCCCCTCCGACAAGGATCCCCTGGCCATCTATCCGGCCGAGGACGCTCCCGAAGACCAGGAACAAACCTACGAGGACATCTGGGCTCGTCCCATCCCCGTCCCCCCGGAAGCCAAGGGTCTGAAACGCCTGACCAAGCAAAACGGCGTGTGGGTCGATCCGAAGCGGCGCCGGGTGATCATTGCCGGCCGGGTGGTGCTCCGCCGCGGGCCGTTGGAGATGTTCGCCTGCCCCCGGCAAACCAAGGAGCACGAATCCGTGGTGGGGGTGAACACCAAGGTTTACGTGGTCCACGCGGCCTTGCTGGCCCTGGGAGTGGAGCCGGGCCGCCCGGTGCAGTTCGATCCGGAGTATCGCCCCGCCCAGGGACCCGAGATCCGCGTGCTGGTCTGCTGGACCGATCCGCAAGGCAAACGCCGTTGTGTGCCGGCGCAGAAATGGGTGCGCAACGTGAAGACCAATAAAGAAATGCAGCATCCGTGGCTCTTTACCGGCAGCCAGTGGTGGGAAAGCCCCGACGGCAAGCAGCGCTACTACATGGCCGAGCAGGGAGATTTTATCTGCGTGTCGAACTTCCCCACGGCCATGCTCGACCTGCCTATCCGCAGCAGCAACGCCGCCTCGCAACTGCTTTTTACCGCCTTCACACGGCGCATCCCGCCCCTGGGAACCGACGTGGCGTTGATCCTGGAACCGGTCAAGCCCCCCAAAGCTGCCACGCCTTCCCCGGACAGCAAGAAACCCAAGCCCCAGCCCGGCCCTGCCCAGAAAAATACGCCCCCTGAAAAGGCTCCCCCGTCGCAACCCGGCACCCCTTCCCGGGTTTCTCCTGAAAAGAAATAGGGGACCGCCTCATCGTGTGGGAAATGCCCCGGCCGTCCCCCAGCAGGTGAAATTGCTGCAAGGGGCGCTCTTGCCGACCGCGCTTTTCGTGCCCAGCTGCGGAGCCAGCAGCTTGCCGGCGTTTCCGCAGCCGGAAAACCCGCCGCGTGGGAGCGGCCGAAACCCAGGGACGACTTCCCGGCGGCGAGGCGGATGGAGTTTTGTCGGACGTTTTGTCAAAGGGAACAGTGCTTGGCCCTTGCCGCCTTGACCGATAAAATAACTATTCATCGGTAGCTTCCCGTCCTTGCGGACCGGAAGCTCCTGAGGGCGATTGGCGCAGTTGGCTAGCGCGTCTCGCTTACACCGAGAAGGTCGCAGGTTCGAATCCTGCATCGCCCAACTCTGTAAGTCCTTGTGATTCCAAGACTTGCGGCAACATTCCGCCAGGTTCCAGGTTAGGGCAATCCCCCCGGAAGGCACTTCCGCTCGGTTCTGCCCTGGTCCGGGAAATAGTGCAGCAGGGGGTGCAGCAGTTTGCAGCGGCTGCTGCACGGGGGTTGTGGGATGCATGGGGCCGGTAGGTTGCTGGGCGGCTCGGTCCGATAGCCCCGGATGATCTGCCGAGTCCTGCTGCATGGGGCCGGTGGGTTGCTGGGTGGCCCGGTGGTAGTGTTCGTCGTGGATTTGCAGATAGTGCTCCCGGGCCACGGGTTCGGAGTTGCCCAGCCAGCGGCAGACCACGTGGGCGGGGAAGTGTTCGGCCAGTTCGGTTTCGCGGCTGCTGCGCAGGTTCTGCCACAGCTTGGGCCAGGGTTCCAGGCCGGCGCGGCGGATGATCTTGGCAAACTGGGTGCGCAGGTTAGCCGTGTGGAAACCCTCTTGTTGGTAGTTTTCGGCCAGGTGCTTGTATCGCCACACCAGGTGCGTTTCCCCAGGGGGCATCGCTTCCAGCACGTCCAGCACAAAGGGGCGTAGCTCGGGGAACAGCGGAACCATCCGTTCTTTGTGCCGGGGGTGGTGTTCGGTTTTGGGGGCTTTTACCCGCAGGCGGTTGTTCTCCAGGTCCACGTCCTGCCGGGTAAGCACCACGGCTTCGCTGGGGATGCGCAGGCCCCCGTAGCGGGCCAGAGCCACCAACAGCCGCCACTGGGCATCCGGGCAAGCGTCGATCACCCGCTGGATC
>JALSGI010000159.1 GCA_026982835.1 Planctomycetota bacterium
GCGGCAGGCTTCCGAGATCGTCAAGCGGGAAGCCCAGCGCTGCGGCATGCCTTATGTGAACGACCGCTGGCTGGGCGGCACGCTGACCAACTTCCGCACCATCCGCAGCCGGTTCAGCCGCCTGGAGGAGCTGGAAGAGTTGCTCCAGAGTCCGGAAATCTCGCAGTATTCCAAGAAGATGCAGGCGGCCTTGCAGCGCGAGTATCGCAAAATGTATCGCAACCTGCACGGCATCCGCACGCTGGACCGCCTGCCGCAGTGTCTGGTGGTGGTCGATCCCAAGAAGGAACACAACGCGGTGCGCGAAGCCCGCAAGATGGGCATCGTCTCCATTGCCCTGATCGACACCGACAGCGACCCGGACGAAGTGGATCTGCCCATCCCCGGCAACGACGACAGTATCCGATCCATCCAGCTGATTCTGTCCAAGCTGGCCGACGCCGTGCTGGAAGGGAAGGCCCAGGGGAGCGAAGGGGCCACCGTGGCCGCGGCGCCGGTCTCTTCGGCCTGAACCGGCCGGGGAGGCGCGTCTTGGGAAGGCCGCCGGGGCCGAAAAAGGCCCTTGGGGGCTCCTGGCGGGGAAGTGGCGGTGACAGCCGGGCCACCGGGGGATACAATTCCACCGTGCTTGGGCTCTGCCGCGGGTGCGGCTGCCCCTTTCTGCCCAATGAGTCTGCAAACCAGGTTGGATTCGTTTTTTCCGGGAGGAGAGTCCCCATGACCAAGATTTCCGCTGCTGCGGTCAAGGCGCTGCGTGAAAAGACCCAACTGCCCATGATGAAGTGCAAGTGGGCCCTGGAGCAAACCGGCGGCGACGAGCAGGCCGCCATCGAGCTGTTGCGCAAAGAGGGGGCCAAGTTCACCGAGCAACGCGGCCAGCGGGAGACTTCCTCGGGCCGGATCGCCGTCTATGCCGACCTGGAGCGCGGCGTAGGGGCGATGGTGGAGCTGCAATGCGAATCGGACCCCGTGGCCAAAAACGAAAGTTTCCGCCAGCTGGCCGAGGCCCTGGTAAAACAACTGGCCACCGGCCCGGGGGCCGCTTCGCCGGAGGAGCTGCTGGGCCAGCCCTCGGGCCGTAGCGACGGCGAGACGCTGCAGGATTTCTTCAACGAGGTGGTCAACCAGATCCGCGAAGTGTTCCGCCTGCCTCGCATCCTGCGGATCGACACCCCCTGCGGCGGCTATGCCCACTTTACCGGCACGCTGGGGGCGCTGGTGCAGGTGGAGGGGGGCACGCCCGAGGCGGCCCGCGACGTGGCCATGCACGTGGCCGCCATGAATCCCGAGGCCTTGACCCCCGAGCAGGCCAACCCGGAAAAAGTGGCCGAGATCAAGGAAAAATACGGGGCGATCAACGAGATGGCCCTCAAAAACGCCCTCAAAAAATACTACGCCGAAGTGGTGCTGCTGGAGCAGCCGTTGGTGAAGGACCCCGGCAAGACGGTGGGCCAGTACGCTCAGGAGCAAGGGATGAAGATTCTGGGCTACGTGCGCTGGGAGCTGGGGGGCGAGGAGAACCGCTGCGGCCTGTAGGTGCCGGGGGCGGCCTGGCACGCCCCGGCCTGATCCGCCTCCTCCTTGCTGAAAGGACCGGCCATGACCACTCCCCAGGCGGCTCCTGCGGGCCTGAAGTACCACCGCGTGGTGTTGAAGATTTCCGGCGAGGGTTTTGCCGAGCCGGGCCAGCGCGGCATCAGCATGCAGGCCGTGGAGCACATCGCCCAGCAGACCCACCTGGCCGCCGAGCAAGGCGTGCAACTGGCCGTGGTGATCGGCGGAGGGAACATCCTCCGCGGGGCGCAGTTCACCTCGCGGCAGTCTTCCATTCACGAAGCCACGGCCCACTACATGGGCATGCTGGCCACGGTGATGAACGGCCTGGCCTTGCAGGACGCCCTGGAGAGCCAGGGCTGCCAGACGCGGCTGATGACCGCCATTCGCATGGACGGCGTGGCCGAGCCGTACATCCGCCGCCGGGCACGGCGCCACCTGGAAAAGGGGCGGATCATCATCCTGGCCGCCGGGACCGGAAGCCCCTTTGTCACCACCGACACCGCCGCCGTGCTGCGGGCCCTGGAACTGGAGGCCGACGTGGTGCTCAAGGCCACGCGGGTCGATGGCGTCTATAGCGACGACCCGGAAAAAAACCCCCATGCCGTCCTCTACAGCCAGCTCACCTACCAGCAAGTGTTGCAGCAGCGGCTGCGGGTGATGGACCCCACGGCCATCGCCCAGTGCATGGAACACGATCTGCCTATCATGGTGTTCAATTTCCACAAGCCGGGTAATATAGTGCGTGCCGTGCGCGGGGAGCGGGTGGGCACGCTGGTCCACAGCGCCGCCAGCAGCGATGCCCCCGCGCCCCCTTCCGCCGAAGCCAAGGACTCCCAGCCATGACCCCCGACGAGCTGCTCCTGGATGTCGAAGAACGCATGGAAAAGGCCGTGGCCGTGCTCAAGGACAACCTGTTGGGCATCCGCACTGGCCGGGCCAACCCGGGGCTGGTCGAGTCGGTCCGCGTGGAGGCCTACGGGACCCAAGTGCCGCTGAAGCAACTGGCCACCATCTCCTGCCCCGAGCCCAACCAGATCATCATCCGCCCATTCGACCCGGGGACGCTGAAGGACATCGAGCGGGCCATCCAGGCCAGCGACCTGGGCTTTACTCCGCAGAACGACGGCCGCATTGTCCGCATCACCGTGCCGCCGCTTTCCACCGAGGTGCGCCGCAAAATGGTGCAGCGGATCAAGGAGCTGGCCGAAGAGGCCAAGGTGGCCATCCGCAACGTCCGCCGCGACGGAAACAAGGGGGCCGACCAGCTGGAAAAAGCCAAGGAAATCAGCGAAGAACAGCGCGACCAGCTCAAAAAGGAAATCCAGGACCTGACCAAAAAGTACGAAGGCCAGGTGAACGATCTGGCCAAGAAACGCGAAACCGAAGTGCTGGAAGACTAACACCGACCAAAGCAAAGCGAGCTTCCGGCACGGATGCAACGGCGAGCCGCCGACTTCAGCTGGAGGGTTTGGAGGCGTGAAGGCTTGAGGGCTTGGAGAGATACAGAGCCCCGCACGTTAGTGCGGGGAGAAACAGCTTCGGCGTGCGGCTTGCGCTGTGCGGCCTGCGCAGGGTGCTTCCGCACCGAGGCGAGAATCAGAGCTAACTCACCAAATAGCGAGCCGGGAGCTTCAGCTCCCGGAGGAGCCCCGCACGTTAGTGCGGGGAGAGACCGCTTCGGCGTGCGGCATGCGACTTGCGGCTTGCGCCAAGGAGCTTCCGCTCCGGAGTGAGAACAAACGCCAATTCTTGCAGTCGGCGAGCCGCCAGCTTCAGCTGGCGGAGAAGATCGACAAACATGTGTTTATTCGGCTCTCCCCGGACTAAAGTCCGGGGCTCGCCAAGGAGCTTACGCTCCGATGCAAGAACAGGTGTCGATTGGCGCAACTGGGAGGGCGAGGTCACGGCCGAGCCGCTGAAGCGGAAAAAAGTGCTGGCTTTGCTGGAGGTTTACTCATAAGTGAGCTCCAGCATAAACACAATAATCAATGATGGCACGCTAAACACATACATAGTCCCTGGAGTGATACAACCGGCGCCTGTTTGCTCGCCAACCGCGAGCTGACGCTCGCGGCTCGCCAGGGCAAGAATAAACTCACAAAGCACGCCTTTGGCCAGTCGCCGATTGGCCAGGCACAAACGCCGGAAGCCCCACTTGGCCACAATGGAGTCCTCTCAATCGGAACACCACCAGCAATGCTCAATCCCACGGCGCAGGAACATTCCCGCTGGCACGCCTTGGCCCAGGCCGTGCTGGAGGGCGAAGAGCTTTCCGCCAAGCAGGCCCTCCAGGTGCTCCAGGCTCCCGACGAGGAGCTGCTGGAGCTGCTCGGGGCCGCCTACCGCGTGCGACACCGCTACTTCGGCAACCGGGTGCAGCTTTATTTTTTGATCAACGCCAAAAGCGGGCTGTGCCCCGAGGACTGCCACTACTGCTCCCAAAGCCGCATCGCCAAGGCGCCTGTGCCCAGCTACAACCTGCTGGACCGCCAGACGCTTTTGGCCGGGGCCAAGGCCGCCTGGGAGCGGGGGGCCAAGACCTATTGCCTGGTCACCTCGGGCCGCGCCCCCAGCGAGGAGGAGCTGCAAGCCCTGGAGCGGATCGTCCCGGAGATCAAGCGGCAGTACCGGCTGAAAATCTGCGCCTGCCTGGGGTTGCTGGAGCCGGAACAGGCCGCGCGGCTCAAAGCCTGCGGGGTGGACCGCGTGAACCACAACCTGAACACCAGCCGCTCGTTCTATCAGCAGATCTGCACCACCCATTCGTTCCAGGACCGCATGCGCACTCTCCAGGCGGTCAAGGAAGCTGGGCTGGAGGTCTGCTGCGGGGGGATTGTGGGCATGGGCGAAACGCCCGAGCAGGTGGTCGAGATGGCCCTGGAGCTGCGCGGCGTGGGGGCGCATTCCATCCCGGTCAATTTCCTGCACCCTATCCCCGGCACGCCGCTTCAGGACCGCAACGAGCTGGACCCGCGCTATTGCCTCAAGGTGCTGTGCCTGTTCCGCCTGACCAATCCGCGAAGTGAGATACGCATCGCCGGCGGACGCGAGTTGCACCTGCGCAGCTTGCAGCCCTTGGGGCTGTACCCGGCCAACTCGATCTTCGTGGGCGACTATCTCACCACCTGCGGCCAGGCCCCCGAGGCCGATCTGGCCATGATCCGCGATCTGGGCTTCGAGGTGGAACGGGTGCCGCCCGGCTCGCTGGTGGGGCATGGACGCTGATCGCTGATCTGGTCCCATGCCGGAAAACGAAACGCCCCGCAATGCGCTTCGTCCAACAACGCCATCGCCCGCCGCTGTCGCTTGCACGCCCCCGGGAGCTGCTGGTGGCCTGTTGCCCTTTGCGCAGCAACGTGAACCTTTCCCGCATCGTCCGCGCTGCAGGTGTG
>JALSGI010000160.1 GCA_026982835.1 Planctomycetota bacterium
ATAAGTGCATTGCGCTATTTTTCTCCGCTGGCTGAAGCCAGCGGCTCGCCATTTGCAAGAAAAAACGCTTATTCTCTCCTAGCATGGAAGCGCCAAACCAAGTGATGTGCTAGCTGGCTAAACACGTCCCCGGCTTTAGCCGGGGGAGAGCCAAGAAAAAACGCATGTGGATATTCTCCGCCGACTGAAGTCGGCGGCTCGCCGGTTTGCTGTACAAATCGGCGATGGTTCTTGCACCAGCGAGCCGCGAGTGTCAACTCGCGGAGCCAATTGGCGAAGCGGCGTTTTTCGGTTCTTCTCCGGGAGCTTACGCTCCCGGCTCGCCGGTTGCGTCTGTTCGCGCTTTTTCTTGCCCCGGAGCGGAAGCTCCCAGTGGCTGCGGCCCTGCCGCCTCCGCCGACTGAAGTCGGCGGCTCGCCGGTTGCAAGAATTAGCGTTTGTTCTCACTTCGGTGCGGAAGCTCCGGCGCAAGCCGCCGGGCGCACGCCGCAAGCCGATACGACTTCTCCCCCCGCTAACGCGGGGGGCTCTTGGTTGTGCGGGTTGACGTTTGTTCTCACGCTGGTGCGGAAGCACCGCCTCAAGACCCAAGACCCACGACCCAAGACCTCCCCGCACGGACGTACGCACGCTCCTCCGCCGGCGGACGGTGCGCGGCTGGCCGGAGTGGGTGTTTGCGTTTGTTTTTGCTGTGCTGCGGTGGCAGTAGATGCAGCGTCCCGGGGTTCCGCGGGCCGTCACCGCCGCTGCTTCTGCGAGGCCTTGCGCTGCCGCCGGGAGGGGCGGTGGGAACTGCGCGGCGAGGACTTGGCCGGGGGCTTTGGCGGCGGTTGCTGCTGGGTGGCGCCGGTGAGCCGGGGCAGTAGCTTCCGCTCGGCCACCCCCCAAAGACTGGAAGTAATGAAGTAAATGCACAGCCCGCTGGGCACACAGTAGAACATGAACCCAATGAGGATCATCATAAAAGCCATCATCTTCTGTTGCATTTGCTGCTGTTCGTCGGCCGGCGGGGGGGTGAACAACTTCTGGTGCAGCCAGAACAGGGCGATGGTGAGAATGGGCAGCACGTTCAGGTAGGGTCCCAGCCACCCGATGGGCGAGGCCAAAAAGGCCGGCAGCACTCCCTCCCAGTACAGCAGCATGTCCGGCGCGGCCAGGTTGGAGCACCAGGAGATGCCCGGCAGCAGCGGGGCCTGGCGCAAAGCCACATCGACCATCAGCGCCCGGTACAATCCCACGAAGATGGGCAACTGAATGAGCACCAGCAGGCATCCGCCGAAGGGGTTGTAGTTGTGCTTTTGGAACAGCTCCCGCATGGCCCGGCCATAGGCCTCCGGGTCGTTTTTGTAACGCTCGCGGATGGCCTTCATTTCCGGCTGCAGTTCTTGCATTTTCTGGGCGCTGAGGGCCTGTTTTTTGCTCAAGGGGAACATCAGCGCCCGCACCAGCACGGTCAGCAGCACGATGGCCAGTCCGTAGTTCCGCACCAGAAAGTAAAACCCGTGCAGCACCGCCAGCATCAAGCGACTCACCCAGCCGAACCACCCGTAGTAGAGCAGGTTGCCCAGCTGGTACTGGGGATGTTCCAGCAACGCCCGCTCCTTGGGCCCGGCGAAGATGAGAAACTGCTGCCCGTACTTCCGCCCCGGCTCCAGTCGAATCGGCACGCTGGTGATGCGAACCGAAGTGTTGGTCAGCTTGTAGAGCTTGGGTTCCTTGGGCAGCAGCCCCACCCGCCAGGGACGGATGGAACCGATCGGCAGGGCGGGCACCGGTTGCTCCGGCGTGTGGAAAGGAATGAGGGCCACGGAGAAATAGCGGGCATCGGTGGCCGCGTAGCGGAAGTGCACCGCTTGTTCCCCCCCGCCCAAGGTGTCGATGTCGTCGTTGGTGGCGATCTGGGGGCAGCCGATCATGTCCGGGCCGGTCTCTTCCAGGTCGTAGGCCACGTCGCGCATGCCCACGGCCCCCCAGCTGCGGGAGACCTTGTGGGCATACCACCATCCGGCCGTGGGCAATCCGTTGGCTCCGTCCAGCTGCCAGGCCACTTGCTGGGCCTGCTGGCCGTGGTTGAGGATCTCCAGCCGCAGCACCAGGTGGAACCCTGGCTGGTTGCGGCCCGGATCGTCCCGCACCAGCTCAAAGCGCTTCACCAGCTCCAGCTCCCCGACCCGACGGCGGAACTCCACGTGATCCTCCCCCCGGGAAGAAATCCGCCAGGAGGCCCGATGCAGGTTCACCCCGGGCAGCTCGGCGGGGAGCACCAGCACGGTCTCCATCGGCGTCTGGTTCCTCAGGTAGTGCACGCGGAGCTTCATCCCTGGGGCGTAGGTGGTCAGCAGCTGGTTCAGCTCCGAGGGGCGAGTAACCTCGTGCACGTCGATCTGCTGGATGATGTCCCCGGGTCGCAACCCTGCCCGATGGGCCGCCCCGCCGGGGATGACCGCCTGGACCCGCACGCCGGAAGAGTCCGGGGTGCCTTCGAAGTGGGCTCCCGGATCGGCCACCAGCCGCCGCTGGTTCCAGCGAGCAAGGGTGAGCAGGAACGAGGGGGGATCGGCACCTAGGGCAAAGAGGGTCTTTTCGTGCCGCATCACTTCCGGGTGCATGGACTCCCGGCGGATGAGCACCAGCGGGGGTTCTTCCAGGCGGATGGTCTTTTCGATTTGCCGGGAACCGCGTCGCCAGCGGAGCTTCAGCTGCCGGCGGGGCCGGAACCGCTGGGCCAGCAGTTGCCACTGCAAGGGGTCTTGCAGCTCAAGGGGCTTTTCGTCTTCGTACTGGGCCTGCAGGAGCAGGTCGCCGGGCTTCAAGCCGGCTCGGGCCGCGGGCGTGCCGTGCCCCACCACCCGCACCAGCAACCCTCCTGGCCGCTGCTGCAAGCCCAGATAGCCCAAGTAGCCGCGACGCCAGGGGTGGTCCTCCAGGTTCAGCACGCGGCGCCCGTGGGCCTGGGCGTTGAGTTCCAGCCGCTGGATGGCCGCCCCGCGATTGGTGAAAAAGACCAACATGCGGTAGGGGCTTTGCGGATCGACCGAGCCCAAGGCAACGAGCTGCTCCGGCTCCTGGGGGGGTTGCTTTTCCGGTTCTGCCTGGGGCGAGGGCGTTTTTTTCCCCGGCACCGAGGGGGGCGGAGCCACCAGGGGCAAGCGTGCTTGCCTGGGCTTGGGCTGCTTGGGCTGCGGCGGCGGGGGCGGATAGAGCCATGCCACCAGGTAGGCATTGGCCAGCAATGCCAGCGTGGAAAGCAGCACAAACCAGACGACGCGACGATCCATTTACGGTCAGCCTCTCCGGCACAAGGGCATGGCAGCAAAGCGGGGGGCGACTCTTCGATCCGTTCCGTTTCCAACCCTATCCAAGCAGGTTGCGCTCCCTACCCCAAGGCACTATTGCCCGCCACGCAACCGATCGCCCAGCGAGTTGTCCAGCTCCGGGATGGCGTAGATTTTCTCGATGGTCTTTTCCACCGGATACTCCACCCGGCGAAAGCGGAGGCGATCGTCCTCCAAAATCACATAACACGCCCGCGGGTCGCCGTCCCGCGGCTGCCCCACCGAACCCACGTTCACCATGATCTTCTCCTTGCCCAGAGGAAACTCGTAGTCGATGTCCTCCGGGCTGAAGAACTCCGGGGCTTGGGTAAACACCCCGGGCACGTGTGTGTGTCCCTGGAAACAGCACTGCGGCACCAAGGAAAACAGCTTTTCCATCTTGCGGGGGTTGTAGATGTCGTCGGGGAACACGTACTCGCTCAGCGGGTTGCGGGGCGAGCCGTGCACGTACAGCTGCCCGTTCTCCTCCCACTTGAAGGGCAACTCGCCCAGAAAATCCCAACGCTCCCCCATCAACGCCGAGGAGCCGCAAGGGCGTTCCAGTTGTTCCCGGGTCCAGAAGATGGCACGCTCGGCCACCGCGTTGAACCCCTCGGGATCGAACAGCGCCCCCTGATCGTGGTTGCCCATGATCGTCAAACGGCAATGCTGCCGCACTAGATCGACGCATTCGACGGGGTTGGGCCCATAGCCGACAATATCCCCCAGGCAGAAGATCTCGGTAATCCCCTGCTGGCGAATGTCCTCCAGCACCGCCTCCAGGCTTTCCAGGTTTGCGTGGATATCGCTGATCAGCGCCCGTTTCACCGCCGCGGATTCCTGCTACATAAGTTCGGAGGGAACCGGCCCGCCGCTGCTGTGGCACCACGAGCCGTCAGGGACATTCGGGAGCGAGGTGGATGCTTTTGGCGGAACCCATCCAGCACAAGTCCGCCCCGCAGGCAAGCACGGCGCTTTGCATTTTGAATTTGATCGTATTTTGACAAATCCTCCAATCTGGGCCAAGACATCCCAAGCCACCGGCTCGCTGCCACGGCTCCGGATGCCCCTGCTGCAGCATCCCGCAGCCCCAACCCGGCCAGAGGACCAAACCCTTCCACCGAGCAAGAAGCCGGAACCGCCGAGGACCCGAAGACTACTTGTCCTTGCGGTGCCGAATCTTGGACCGCATCCGACGCTTCTTGCGACCGATCTTACGCCGACCCTTGCCTCGCTTCTTGACGCCCACGAAGGAAACTCCTCTGCTGACAGGTCAAAACAAAACAGATGACACCTTGCTCCCGAACCAGGCCACCCAGGCTGGGGGGCGCCCGGAACGGACCTTGCTAGATTCTGGAATACCGCCCCCGGAGCGTCAAGGCACCCCCAGCCGAGCAAACCCTACAGGCCGAAGTGCTCCCGTTGGGCAAAATGGTCGCTGCGGGAGCTGTTCGGCTCGCCGCCGGTGGCACGCCGGAGGGGGCTGGGGTCGAGTTTTCCGTTTGTGCTGCCGATACCGATTCTGTGGCCTGCTGCGCCGAGGGCGTGCCCGAGGTGGCATGGCGCAGGAGTTGAAAGCCCAAGACGGAATCTCCTCTGTTGGCCCAGTCCCAGGAGCCACGGATGG
>JALSGI010000161.1 GCA_026982835.1 Planctomycetota bacterium
GCCATTACCCCACCCCGCACCCCGGCAGGGGTGCCAGAAACAAGGACCGTTTTGCCCTCTGGCATCCCTTCGGGATGCTCAAGGACAAGGAAAAATGCTGCCTTCCGGGGGTCTGACGACCCCCGGCTACCAGAGTGCGACGCCTGCGGCGTCGAACTTCCAGCTGCTAGCTGGCTAAACACGTACCGGGCTAAAGCCCGGGGCTCGCCGAGCGTACATGCGGTGCAAACGGCGAGCCGGGAGCGTAAGCTCCCGGTTGCTTGAACCAAACAACGCCCTTCCCCTTTTGTGGAACAACCGCAAACTCACGCTTGCGGCTGGCCAAAGACAAACGACGCCCCCGGCTTGAGCCGGCGGAGGAAAAGCCCCTGGCCGGAGGAAGCCACGCATGGATGCGGTGTTGCTGGTGCTCAACTACAACGGCCGCGATCTGCTGCGCTGGATGCTGCCCGGGGCGTTGGAAGCCACGGCCGGGTGCCGCTGGCGCTGCCAGGTGGCCGTGGTGGACAACGGCTCCACGGACGGTTCCTGGGAGCTGCTCAAGAGCCATTTCCCACATGTCCAGCGGCACCGGATGCTCAACCGCGGGCTGTGCTCCTTCAACGAAGTGGCCCGGCTGTACCAGGCGCCGGTGCTGGTGCTGTTGAACAACGACATTTACCTCACTCCTGGGTGTCTGGATCCCTGGCTGACTCCGCTGCTGGAAGCGCCGGCCCGGGGAGGCGATCCCCGCTGCTGGATGACCGCCCCCTGCGGCTGGCACCTGGGCACGCAGCAGTGGGAGGGGTACAAGACGGCCGTCAGTTGGTATCGGGGGATGGTGCGGGCCACGGCGTTTTTTCCCGGGCACGAGCCCTGCCAGGGTTCGGCCGACGGGACCGCTTGCGCCGGGGCGGCCCTGGCCGTGCGGCGCGAGGTGTTCCTGCACCTGGGCGGCTTCGACCCGCTGTATCTGCCCGGCCGCCTGGAAGACCTGGACCTGTGCTATCGGGCCTTCCTGGCAGGCTATCACGCCCGTTACGTGCCCCAGGCCCACGTGTGGCACCTGGGCGGGGCCACCTTCGCCCGGGAGCTGGGCGCTGCCCGGAGCGACCGCCTGGCGGTGCGCAACACGCTGCTTTTTCAGTGGAAGAACCTGCATTGTCACAAGAATCGCCTGCGGGCGGCGGCAGGTGTGGCAATGCGGCTGGCCCGGGACCTGCTGCGCCTGCCCCTGGCCCGGTCCGAGGAGCGGCTGGCGTTTTGGCGGCTGTGGCGCGAGGCTCGGGCGGTGTATCGCCGGTTCGGCTCGCCGCGCACCGCGGCCCGGCGGGAGCGGGAACGGGAGTTTTTCCGGCGTTTTGCCCCGGAGCGCCTGGCCCGGCAAACGGGTCCCCGGCCCGCTTGTCCCCCGTTGCCGCCGCCCCAGCCGAGCAAGCAACCCGTATCGAGAGCCAAAGCCGCATGAGAAAGCCTTGCTTTGCAGGAATACGTTTAGTTTCAGCGGCTTGGCCGCGGCGGAGTCTTTCCACTTCCGCGGCTGAAGCCGCGGGCTGGCCCCTCACGCCTCCATCCCCCCAAGCCTCCAGACCTCCCGCAGCTTACGCTGCGGGCTCGCCGAGCCGTGTTTTTCCTTGCAGCGGAGCGGAAGCTTCGGCAGGCCGCTGCGCGAGCATGCGGTTTTTTGCAAAACGGCAGCGGATGTCGTTTTGTTTGAGCAACCGGGAGCTTACGCTCCCGGCTCGCTGTCCTCCGCCGACGAAGTACGTGTTTGGCGTGCAAGTCCAAGCCGGAGTGTTTCCGGAGCAAAAAAGAGTCGATTTTTGTCCGGCGAGCCCCGGACTTCCTTCAGTCCGGGGAGAGCCGAATAAGCGCATTGCGGTATTTTTCTCCGCTGGCTGAAGCCAGCGGCTCGCCGAAATGTGAGAACATGCGCTTGTTTTTGCATGTTGGCCCCTCCGAGACGAATTATCCACGCGTGTTGCAGCTTGCTTGAATCGCAATGAACCCAAGCCCCATTGCCACTGAAGCCCCGCTGGCCGTGGTGCAGCCGTGGCGGCATCCACTGTCGCGGTGGTACCTGCTGCCGGCGGTGCTGCCGGTGGCCCGGCTGCTGGTCCGTTGGGACGTGCCGCCTTGCGGGATCACGCTGCTTGGGGCTGCGTTGGCCGCCGGCGGGTTGGCAGGGGTCGTGTTCGGCTGGTGGGGGCTTGCCGGAGCAGCCGGGTGTTTCTGGGGGGCGTGGTGCTGCGATCGGCTCGATGGGGCCGTGGCCCGGCTGGCCAGGAGATGTTCCCCGGCCGGAGCCCGGCTGGATGCCTGCTGCGACGAGGCGGCCGACCTGCTGGCCCACCTGGCCCTGGCCACCGTGGCCCACCGGGCCGGATGGCCCCTGGCCGCCTGGGGCCTGCTTGCCGTATTTGCCGGGTGCAAGGGGGTGTTTTTGTGGTGGAGCCATTTTTCTCCAAAGCCCCGCCAAAGCGGCGGCATGCCCCAAAAAGCACTCTCTTGCGGCGAGCCGCCGGCTTCAGACGGTGGAGACAATCAGGACACAGGCGCCTCGGCTCAGCAGGAGCTTCGCCCTCCTGGGGAGCTACCGCTCCGGTGCAAGAAAAAACGCAATCACCACAAACGGAAAGGCAAGGCCACGGCCGAACCGCACTGGCTTCGCTGCTTGTACCACCTGGGCGGCAACGCCGACCTGCGCTGGCACCTGGTGCTGGCTGCCATGCTGCTTGGGTGGCCGCTTGTGGCCCTGGGCTACGGGGCCGGGTACTTTGCCCTGCGCGTGCTGGTCGGCGGGATAAAACGCTGGCTGCGGGCAAGAGTCTCTTCGGTGTTTTTCTCCACCTTGGGCGGCTCCCTCCCCGTACAAGCTACACGTGGTACGACTCCATGAACCCCACACGGCAAACCATCCCCGAACTGACCGCGGTGGTCATCACGCGCAACGAGCGGGATCAGTTGCCCGGGCTGCTGCGTGCCTTGCGTTTTGCCGGCCAGGTGGTGGTGCTGGACGGCGGCTCTACCGACGGTACGGCTCAACTGGCCGCCCGGCTGGGAGCCCGGGTGGCCGTGCACCCCTTTGACGACTTTGCCGCGCAGCGCAACCGGGCGCTGCAGCTGGTGCGCACGCCCTGGGCACTTTCCATCGACGCGGACGAACGCCCCGAGCCGGGCTTGGCCGCCGAGTTGGCCCAGGCGGTGCGACATCCCCGCTATGTGGCCTACCGGGTGCCGATCCGCAGCCGCATCTTCGGCCGCCGGGTGCGTTTCGGCGGCACGCAAGACGACCGGCCCGTGCGCCTGTTCCGCCGCGACCTGGCCCGCTGGCAACACCAGGTGCACGAACGCCTGGCTGTCTGTGGCCCGGTGGGACAGTTGCACCACGGATTACAACACGACACGCTGCCGGATCTGGCGGCGTTCTTGCACAAGATGCACCGCTACACGCAGGCCCAGGCCGAAGAACTGCTGGCCCAAGGCACTCAGGCCCGCTGGTACACCCCCTGGAGCAAAGCGGTCCGCGAGATGCTGCGGCGGTTGCTTTACAAAGGGGGACTGCTCGACGGCCCGCACGGCTGGGCCTTCGGCTGCCTGAGCGGTCTTTCCGAGTGGGTGCTGTGGCGCAAGGTGCTGCAGGGCCAAGAGGAACAGCGGCAGTCCTCGTGGCGGCGCAAACGAGCAGAGCTGCCCTGCTTCGCGTGGCAAGGCAGGGGTCGTACCCCCAGCACGCTGGAGGGGACCGCATGAGCGTTTCGACCGCTCCCGCCGCTTGCCAGCTTGCCGGCGCGGAGTTTCCCCGAAAGGCGGGCGATCCGTGCCTTGCCGGCGCGGAGCCGCAACAGCTTGCCCGCTTGGGACTGCTAGCCCCGCTGGAGTCGCAACAAACTCGCACTTCGGCAGCAAGAAACCCAAGCCGGCCGGTGCCCCTGGCCCGGGGGAGCGTCCGCTGGCAAGGCTACGAAGTGAGCGAAACCGTGTCCGGGGTGGACCGCCGCGGGCAGGAGCAGGCGGTGCTGCAAGCCACGGCCGAGCGGCTTGCGCGGCACTGTGGCCTGTGGGTGCGGCTGAGCCCCACCCCCTGGCCCTACGCGGCGGCGTTTTGCTTTCGGGTGGATTACGACCAGTACCACCCGGAGGATTTCCGCCGCATGTGGGACGCCCTGGAAGAAGCAGCCGAGTGGAGCAGCCACTTTGTCAATGCCCGAGCCTACCAGCACGCCACCGAGGCCGCCTGCGTGCTGCGGGGGCTGCACGTGGGCGGGCACGGCTACCACCACCACACCTACCGCGATCCGCAACAGAATCGGCAAAACATCGCCCGCGGGCTGGAAGTGCTGCACGCCCTGGGGCTGGAACCGCGCGGGTTCGCCGCCCCCGGCGGGCGCCACCCGGCGGAGCTGCCCCAGGTGCTCGAGGAGCTGGGCGTGGAGTTCAGTTCGGAGTTCCAGTCGGCCTGGGACTGCTTGCCGTTTTGGCCCTGTGGCTCAAGCGTGCTGCAAGTGCCCATCCACCCGATCTGCCTGGGCTCGTTTCTGGAAGCCGCCCGAGCCGGGCGGCGCACTGCTTCCCCCGGGGAGCAAGCCCTGGCCCGAGCGGCCCAGGCGGCCCAAGAGTACTTCTGCCGCCTGGTCGAAGAACGCTTAAGCCGCGGAGAGTGGGTGGTGGTCTATGGGCATCCCACGGGCCGGCTGGGGCGTTTTCCCGATGTGGTTCGGGCCGTGGTGCGCCAGGTGCGCTGCACGCCGGGGGTGTGGAAGACCACCCTGCTGCAAATGGCCCGCTGGTGGCAGTTCCGCCGCCAGGTGGCGTGGCGTACTTATTGTCTGCCTGATGGCGTGGAGCTTTGGGGGCCCCGGCAGCCCGGCCCCTGGACCCCGCAAGTGGAAATCCACCGCCAGGGGCGCGTGGCTCTGGTGCCGCTTCGGCCCGGTCGGGTTCGGCTGGGCTGG
>JALSGI010000162.1 GCA_026982835.1 Planctomycetota bacterium
GAAAAGGCCAAAGGGTGCTCCCATTTTGAGGATTTTTCCCCCGCTTGCCTAGACCAATGTCTCCCCGTCCAGTTGCTTGATCTCCTGACGCAAAAACAGCTGCACCGTGCGGCCATCGTCCATGCCCAAGGCCCGCTGGGCCACCTGCTGGCACTGCGGCAGTGTCACCCGGCGGCAGATACGCTTCACCTGGGCGATCGCCCCCGGGGCCACGCTCAGCCGGCGCAAGCCAAGGCCCAGCAACAAGATAACGCACTCGGGCATGGAACCCACCTGGCCGCACACGTTCACCGGCTTTCCGTGCCGGTCGGCCTGTTCAATGGTGTTCTTCAACAGCCGCAGCACGGCCGGATCGCACGGGTTGTAAAGCGAAGAGACCTCCCGGTTGCCGCGGTCGGCCGCCAGCGTGTACTGCGTCAGGTCGTTGGTGCCGATGCTCACAAAGTCCACCTCCGGCACGAACAGGTCGGCCAGGATGGCCGCCGAGGGGATTTCGATCATCATTCCCACGGGCACCGGCTCCGGGGGGCCCTGCCCTTGCTCTTGCAGGTCTTCCACCACGTCGGCCAGCACCGTCTTGGCCTGCCGCAGCTCCCGCAGCGTGGAAACAAAGGGGAACAGCACCCGCACCGGCCCCAAGGCCGCCGCCCGCACAATGGCCCGCAACTGCGTGCGAAACATCTCCGTGTGCCGCAGCGCCAGCCGCAGACTCCGCAGGCCCAAGAACGGGTTGGCCTGTTCTTCCGGTTCCGGCAGATGGCGCAGCTTGTCGGCTCCCAGGTCGAAGGTGCGAATCACCACCACGCGCCCCTGCATGGCCTGCACCACCTGGGCGTAAGCCTGGTAGTGTTCTTCCTCGCTGGGCGGAGTGGGCGATTGCAGGTAGAGGAACTCGGTCCGATAGAGCCCGATCCCGTCCGCTCCCCGGCGGCGGCAGTGCTCGGCCTCCTGCGGCAGCTCGATGTTGCCCATCAGCTCGATCCGCACGCCGTCGGCGGTTCGGGCCTCCTGCTGGTCCAGGCTGCGCAGTTCCACCAGCCACCGTTCGCGGCGGCGGATGCGCTGCTGGTACTCCTGCCGGGTGGCTTCGTCCGGGTCGAGGATCACCCAGCCCTGGTCGGCGTCCAGGATCACCTCTTCGCCGCCGGAGACGGCCGTCAGGAACGGCCCCGTGCCCACCACCGCGGGGATTTCCAGCCCCTGGGCCACGATGGCCGTATGGCTGCCCGGGCCGCCCACCTCGGTCACGAAGCCCTTGACATACTGGGGATCGAAGCCGGCCACTTCGCTGGGGGTGAGGCTGTGGGCCAGCACCAGCACCGGCGAGGTCAAATGGCCCAGCTCCTGGCGATCCCGACCCAAAAGCTCCCGCAGCAAACGGCGCTGGATGTCGAAAATATCAGTGGCCTTTTCGGCAAAGGGGCCGGGTAGTTGCTCAAACACCCGGGCATAGCGGCGCAGCACGCGGCTGACGGCGTACTCGGGCGAGAAGTGCCGCCGCCGCACCAGCTGTTCGATCTCCCGCAGCAGCTTCTCATCCTGAAGCATTTGCAGGTGGGCGTCGAAGATGGCCCCATAGTGCGGGCCCAGTTGCTGGTTGATCGCGTCGCGGTTGCGGGCGATCTGCTGCCGCGTGGCCTGGATGGCCTGATGGAGCCGCTGGACTTCCTGCTCCACGGCATCGTGCTGCACGAAGCGCCTGGGGATGCGAAACCCCTGGTTGTCCAGCACCAGCGCCTCGCCCAACGCCACGCCGGGGGAGACCGCGATCCCTTGGAACTTTTCCATCGGGCTTGTTCCTGAAACGGGGGGCTTTGTTTTCTCGGTGTGCCGCAGAAGGCCGTGTGCTTCTGGCGCGTACTGTTCTAGCACGGGCGGGCCGCACCGGGCAAAGCCAGCGAGTGACTTAGCAGCCCGTTGAAAAACGCAAGTTTGGGAGGGCGAGGCTCCTGCCGAGCCGTTTTTTTTTCAGAAAATACGTCTCGTCCTATGACGCGATTCCGTATCGAGGAACATTCTTCAACGGGCTGTTAGGGGCTTGGAGAGGGGGCAAGCCGCCGACTTCTGTCGGCGGAGAACAGCCGGCCGGAAGCGTCAGCCGGCGAAGTTCTGTTTACCCGACTCGCTGGGCTTGCCAGGGGATTTTTGCTAAACAGGACCCACGCGGTTGTGATTCCCCCGTGATTGCCCCCCGGATGCCCTTGCCACATTGTCATGCTTCGCCGTTTCCCTAGCATCAGCCAGCTCAAAACGGTGGCCGCCTTCCGCCGGCGGTTGCAGGAGCTGGGGCTGGCCTTGCCCGTGGATGAGCAAATCCTCTCGGGCCAGGACGACTCCCCCCTGGCCCGCCCGGGACGCATCGGCCCGCTGGAAGTGGGCAATCGCTGGTGCATCCATCCGATGGAAGGTTGGGACGCTCAGCTCAGCGGCGCTCCCTCGCCACTAACGGTGCGTCGCTGGCGGCACTTCGGCACCAGCGGGGCGAAGCTCATCTGGGGCGGAGAGGCGATGGCCGTGGTGCCCCAGGGGCGATCCAGTCCCCGGGAACTGCTCATCTGCGAAGAAAACCGCCGCGGGATCAAGCTGTTGCTGGAGGAACTCAAGGAGGCCCATCTTCGCCGCTGCGGCTCGCTGCAAGGGCTGGTGGTGGGCTTGCAGTTGACGCACTCGGGCCGTTTCTCCGCCCCGGAGGGAACTCCCCGGCCGCGCATCGCCTGGCACCACCCGCTGCTGGACGCCAAGGTAGGCATCGCTCCCACGGACGACTCCCCCATCCTCAGCGACCAGGAGCTGCAAGGGCTGGTCCCCCGCTACGTGGAGGCGGCCCAGTTGGCTGCCGAGGTGGGTTTTGACTTCGTGGACATCAAGGCTTGCCACGGCTACTTGCTGCACGAGCTGCTGGGAGCCCACCTGCGCCCCGGTCCCTACGGGGGGTCGCTAGAGGGTCGCTCGCGGCTGCTGCGGCAGATCATCCAGGCGGTGCGGCAAGCGTGTCCGGAGCTGGTGCTGGGCGTGCGTCTAAGCGCGTTTGATCTGGTGCCCTTTGCCGCCGGGGAACGGGAACAAGAAGGCCGCCCCCAGCTCCGGCCGGAGTTGCTGCCCTATCGCTGGGGCTTTGGCGTCGATCCGCACCAACCCACACGGCCCCACCTGCACGAAACATTTCAGCTGCTGCACTGGCTGCGCGACTGGGGCGTGGCCGTGGTGAACCTCAGCGGCGGCAGCCCCTACTACTGCCCTCACGCCCAGCGACCGGCTCAGTTCCCCCCCTGCGACGGTTATCCCCCGCCGGAAGACCCGCTGGTGGGCGTGGGGCGGATGATCGAAGTGGCCCGGCAATGCAAAGAAGAGCTGCCCCAGCTCCCCCTGGTGGGCACCGGCTACTCTTATCTTCAGGAATACCTGCCTCACGTGGCCCAGGCCGTTGTGCGCCAAGGGTGGATCGACTACGTGGGCTTGGGCCGTATGGTGCTTTCCTACCCGGAGCTGCCTTGGGACGTACTAACCACCGGGCGGCTCAACCGCCGCCGCATCTGCCGCACGTTCAGCGATTGCACCACCGGACCGCGCAACGGTCTGCCATCGGGTTGCTATCCCCTGGACGCTTTTTATAAACGGCTTCCAGAGGCGGTGAGACTGCGAAAGATCAAATCCTCGCAATAACCTTTTGGCCTCCGGAGAATCCGTTCCTGGACAAAGCGAGGCAAGCGATGAACCCGTCCAACTCGCGTCGCGATTTTTTGAAGGCCGCACTCGGCTCGGCCGCCTTGGGGGCCGGGCTGCTGGGTGCCGGCTGCCGCCCCCAGCAGCAAGCCCCCACCGGCTCGCAACGCCCCCTGCGGGCGGCGATGTCCAACGCGGGCCTGAAGACCACCTGGTGCGCCCTGGGCAAGACCACGGCCGAGCTTTGGGCCCGGGTGTTCGGCGTGGAGCTGGTGTGGATCGACGGCGAGCTGGACGCCGGACGGCAGCGAAACAAGATCGACCTGATCGTGCACGAGGACTGGGACTTTTGCTGCTTCCAGGCCGTGCAAACCGGACCGCTGGAAGCCCCCGTGCAAAAACTCAAAAAACGCGGCGTGCCGGTCATCTCGATGGACGTGGAGCTGGTGCCCCGGCAACAGATGCGCGCCACCGGCGTCTGGTGCCACATCGGCCCGGACCAGGAGGCGATGGGCCGCAGCAGCGCCGGCTACCTGATGCAAGCCATCGGCGGCCGGGGCAAGGTGGTTCATATCGGCGGGCTGGCCGCCCATAGCGGGGCCCAGGGACGCCGCCGCGGGTTCGAGCAAGTGCTCAAGCAATACCCCGAGGTGGAAGTCGTAGGCGGCGGGGTGCGCTGGTGCGACTGGGACAAGGAAAAGGCCCTCAACGCCTTCCAGGCCATCATTGCCCAGCACGACGAGCCGCTGGCCGGGGCGTTTTTCCACAACGACGACATGGCCCTGGCCTGTGTGCCGGCGGTCAAGGGCACGGTGCACGAGAAGATGGTCTTCGTGGGCGTGGACGGCCAGCGGCACGGCCTGGAGGGGGTGCAGCAGGGGCTGTTGCACGCCACCACGGTGAATCCGGTGTGTTTGATTCACTTTTGGGCCTTGGCCATCGGCCGCTATATTGCCCTGGGCCGGGAAAGCCCCGAGCAGGTGCCCCAGGTGATCACGGTGCCCAGCCCGCTGGTGACCCGCGACAACGGGATGCTAGAGGCCATGTTCTACCTGGCCGCCCCGGAACATTGCCTGATGTAACCGCCGGGGGGGGCGGGCACGTGTTTGGCCAGCTAGTACCGGGACGCTTGCCACGCGCTTCCGCCTCCAGCGAGCCCCGAGCTTCAGCTCGGGGAGGGCGTGGAGACTTGGGGGAATGGAGGCTTGAGAGGAGCCGGAGCCCCGCACGTCAGTGCGGGGAGAACGCCGTGTGGC
>JALSGI010000163.1 GCA_026982835.1 Planctomycetota bacterium
GATGCGGCCGGTGATGCGGTCCTGGGGCTGGTTCTGGCCGTAGTGGACGCTGGCCACGACCCAATCGGCCTGGGCCAGCGTCTGGTCGTCGATGTCCAGCCCGCCCCGCTCCAGGATGTCCACCTCCACGCCCTTGAGAATGTGGATTCCCTTGAACCGTTTGCGCAGCTGGTCGATTTGCTCCCATTGGGCCAGCAGTTGCTCGGCGCGCAGCCCACCGGCCATGGTGACCCGCTTGGAGTGGTCGGTGATGGCGATGTACTTCAGCCCCCGCTGCTTGGCCGCCTGGATCATCTCCTCCAGCGTGGCTTTGCCGTCGGTGGCGTTGGTGTGCATGTGCAGATCGCCGCGGATGTCTTTCAGTTCGATCAAGCGGGGCAACCGGTCGGCGTCGGCCCAATCGAACTCCCAGCGGGCCTCGCGTAGCTCCGGCGGGATCCAAGGCAGCTCCAGCGAGGCATAGACCTCCTTCTCGGTACGGCCGGCCACGTACTTCTGGCCGCGATAGACGCCGTATTCGTTGATCTTCAGTCCGCGGGCCTTGGCCCGGGAACGCAACACCACGTTGTGCTGCTTGGATCCTGTGAAGTACACCAGCGCCGCCCCGAACGACTGCTCGTGCACCACGCGCAAGTCCACTTGCAAGCCGGTGGTGAGCCGTACGGACATCTTCGTCTCGCCCCGCAGCAGCACTTCGGCCACGGCGTGGTAGCGGGCGAACTGGTCCATTACCGGTGCCGAGTCATCGGCCACGACCAGCACGTCCAGATCGCCCACCGTCTCCTTGCCGCGGCGGTAGCTTCCGGCCACTTCGAGCTGTTTCACCTGGGGCACCTGGGCCAGGTGGGCCTTGATCTCCTGGGCAAACTGGTCCGCCTCGGCCCAGAGGATGCGCTGCCCGGCCGCCTCGGCCACCTGGAGTCCGCGGAGGATCGCTTCTTCGGTTTTGGCCCCGAAGCCCCGCAGCTTCTGCACCCGGTGCTCCTGGCAGGCGGTGCGGAGCTGGTCCAGGTTGGCAATGCCCAATTCCTTATAAAGAGCCGCGGCTTTTTTGGGTCCCAGGCCGGGGATGTGCATCAGTTGCAGCACCGACTCGGGCACCTGGGCGCGCAGTTTTTCCAGTTGTTCCAGGCGGCCGGTTTGCACCAGGGTTTGGATCTTCTCGGCCAGGTCCTTGCCGATGCCGGGCAGTTGGGTCAGGTCGGCTCCTTGGGCCACCAGGTGCTCCAGCGATTCGGCCATTTCGCCCACGGTGCGGGCGGCGTTGCGGTAAGCCCGCACGCGGAACGGGTTGGCCCCTTGGAACTCCAGAATGTCGGCAATTTCGTCGAACACGGCGGCGATTTCGGCATTGGTCATCGCAGGCTCCCGCGAACTGGAGCGTAGGAGACGTTTCCAGCAGAACGAGCCGGGCAGACAGCGGCCATTGTAAAACACGCGGCCCCAGGGCGCACACCACGCGGCCAGCCGAGAGGCTCGGTGTGCGGCTTGCGCCTTGCGCTGTGCGCGGGAGCTTCCGCTCCGCTGCAAGAACAAGCACCCTTTCTTACAACCGGCGAGCCGCAGGCGTAAGCCTGCGGTTGAGCGGCGAGCCGCCGGCTTCAGCCGGCGGAGAGCTTGGGGACGTGGGGGCTTGGGGGCGTGGAGGCTTGGCGAGCCGCCAGCTTCAGCTGGCGGAGAAAAATAACGCAATGCATTTATCCGGCTCTCCCCGGGCTAAAGCCCGGGGCTCGCCGAAGCAAGAAAAAACGCCGACTCGTGCACCAACCGGCGAGCCGCCGGCCGGCGGTTGGCCAGTCGGGAGCACGAGCTCCCGGAGCAGAAAGAACACGGGCGGCCCGGGCCGATTCGGGCACCGGTTGCGGGAGCCGGGAACCTGCAAGCCGCCTCGGGCGTCCAAGCAGGGGGTGGCTGCGGACCTGGGAAGGATTTGCGTGGTCAAGTGCCCGTGCCTCGCGGTATAACCGAAAGGGAGCCCAACCCGGGACCGCCGCTTGCCGGAGGGCAAGAGAGCGGCCACCCGGGGAGTTGGAAAGGACTGGCTTGGAATGGCGTTTTCTAACCCCGCTCGGTCCTTGGAGAGTAGCACGCGCCGCCCTGAGCGGTGGTGTTTGCCCGGGGGACTTTGTTTCCTGCTGGGATTGTTGTTTCTGGGGGCCGGGGTGTTGGCGCCTCCGGCGGCGGCCCAGGGACCGTTCCCCATGGATCCCAGCGCTGTTTCTCCGGGCACGGGGATGGTTTTCCCGGAGAATCGGCAGCTGCGGCGGCTGTTGCGCAACGCCGAGCAGGCGGTGGAGGAGAAGAACTACGCCGAGGCGGTGGCCTTGCTGAGTCGGGTGCTGGCCCACCCGGAGGACTTCTTCTTCCGACCCCAGAAAAACGCCGCCACCTATGTGAGCTTGAAAGCCGCTGCCCGGCGGATGCTGGTGGAGCTTCCGCCCCCGGGACGGGAAGCGTTCCGCCTTCGCTTCGAGGGGGACGCCCGGCGACTGCTGCGCCGGGGCTTGGAGCAGAACGATCCGGCCCTGTTGGCCCAGGCGGCCCGGCGATATTTTCTGGCCCCCTCGGGCGTTCGGGCCACGTGGCATCTGGCCCGAATGCACGTGGACTCCGGCCAGGTGCTGGCGGCGGCCGTGTTGCTGGACCAGATGGCTCAGTTGCCCATGGAGCTGCGCAAGGGGTGGGAGCCGGACCTTTCGCTTCTTCGGGCGGCTTGCCATCTGGTCTCGGGTCAGGAGGACCGAGCGCAGCAGGTGCTGGAATCCCTGCGGCAGCGTTTTCCCAAGCTCCAGCTGGCGGGGGCTTCCGGTCCGGTGCGGCTTTGGGAGCTGGACGCTTCGGCCCGAAACGCCGCCTTGGTTCAACTGGTGCCGCAAAGCTCGCGGCATGCTCCGCCGGGTCGTTTTTGGCCCTATCCCGGGGGGGAGCCGGCTCGGGTGGCCGAGCAAACCGCGTCGCTGGACCTGGTGCTGCGGCAGTGGCGAGCGGAGTTTTATGACGATTACTTCGACCGCACCGCCCCGCCGGGAACGTATTCGGACCGGGGCCTGACGGCCATCTTGAACCGCGTGGTGACCCAGGCCAACCAGCAGGGAAGCCGCTTGCTGATCGGCGAGCCGCTGATCCTGGGCGATGTAGTGGTAGTGCGCACCCTTACTCAACTGATCGCCCTGGAGGGCGACACCGGGCGGCGGTTGTGGGAACATTCCCGGGACGAGCTGCTGCTGGAGCTGCTGGCCCAGCTCGACGGGCGAAAACAAATGCAGCCGGTGCCGGTTTCCGAGCCGATTCCCGCCCCCGGAGGGATCGGGGTGATCCCGGACCAGTTCTTCCGCTGGCGGCTGTTTGCCGACCGCACTTATCTCACCTTAAGCAGCGACGGCCAGGCGGTGTTTTGCGTGGAGCCGGTGGCTCCGCGTTCGGGTTCAAGCTCGGGTCCACGGCCGCCTCGGCCTCCAGGACCGCCGATGCCGTGGCAGCCTCCTTTTGGGGGACTGGGGCTGCTGGGCGATCCGAACGTCAACCGCTTGGCTGCCTACGATCTGCAAACCGGCAAGCTGTTGTGGCAACTGGGCGGGCACACCGAGGACAAAACTCCGCTGGCAGGTTACTTTTTCCAGGGGCCGCCCCTTCCCTTGGACGGCATGCTCTACCTGCTGGCCGAACAGCGAGGGGAGATCCGCCTGCTGGCCTTGCATGCCTCGCCCGGTCACCGGCGGCCCCCGCGACTGGTGTGGTCCCAGCCGCTGGGCCATGCGCAGTATCTTCCCGGGGAATCGCTTCGGGCTTTCTTCCGGGCCACCTCGGGCCTGGCACCCACGTTCGCCCAAGGGTTGCTGCTTTGTCCCACCGACGCCGGGGTACTGGTGGCCCTGGAGCCCACCGCGCGCCAGTTGCGCTGGGGATTCGTGTACAAGCAAAGCCGCAACCGCCGGCGGCCGCGTCCTCCCCGGGGAGGGCGGCTGTGCTGGCTGGATTCACTGGTTCGAGTGTACGGGCAGCGGGTGCTACTGACCCCTCGAGACGAAAACTGGCTCTATTGTCTCGATCTGCACAGCGGCCGGCTGTTGTGGAAGATTCCCCGAGGAGACAACCGCCTGCTGCTGGCTGCCGACGCCCGGGGGATCCTCCTGCAAGCCGACCGAGCGCTGCAACTGGTGGATTGGGACGGCAAGTCCCGCTGGATGAAGCGTTTTTCCACCCGGGGCACCACCACGGGACGCGCGTTGGTGACACGGGAGCGGGTGTACGTGCCGCTCAGTGACGGAACACTGCTGGCCGTGGATCGCCGCAGCGGCCGGGAACTGCCCCAGGCCACCTTCCACACCCGCTCGGCCCAGGATCCCTTTGCCGCCGAGGAGCAGATCGAGCTGGGCAGTTTTGTGGCCTCGGGGGAAGTGGTGCTTTGCCTGGGCGTGTTCGGCCTGGAACGGCTGGAGAACCTCCGGCAACTTCAGGCCCGGCTGACCCGCCAACTCCAACAACACCCGCAGGACGTGGACACCCTGCTGGTAGCTGCCGAGGTGTATCGGCGCTTGAAACAATGGGACCAAGCGCTGGAGGTACTCGATCGGGCCTATCGGTTGCAACAGGATACCCAAACGCGGCGGCTATTGGTTTCGACCTTGATGGAGGCTCTGGAAGCCGATTTCCCCCGCTTCCAGAAGCACATCTCCCGGTTGCGTCGCCTGGCCGTGGAGCCGCCGCAGCGCACGCGCTTGCTGCGGATTTGCGCCACGGGCTACCACCAGCACGGCCAGCCGGAGCGGGCCTTGGAACTGTACCTGGAACTGCTCCAGCTGGCCTCGTCCACCTCGCAGCTTCAGCAAGTGGAAAAGGATCGCTGGGCACAGCAGGGCGTGTGGGTCGTTTCCCAGCTGCGCCGGCTCAGCCAAAAGCTGTCTCCGCCCCA
>JALSGI010000164.1 GCA_026982835.1 Planctomycetota bacterium
CACTTGGCCCCGAAGCGATCCACCAGGTACCCGGCGGCAAAGGCCCCCAGCCCGAAAGGCAATCGCCACGTGTTGCCCAGGTAGCCCATCCACGCCTTGCTGGTGCCGAACTCGGCGGCCACCAACTGCTCCACTCCCGGAAACGCCTGCTCATACACGTGCACCAGGGCATGGGCGCAGGAGACCAGCAGCACCAGGCGGAACGTACCGGGATCGACGCGGGGGGGATGGTTCATCGTGTGGCTTGAATCCAGCGTTGCAGCAGCTCCCAGGCGGCACCTCGGTCCACGGCCTCGGCGGCCCGATGCACGCCTTCTTCCACGGTGGCGCAGGCCCCGGCACACCAAAGCGCCGCGGCGGCGTTGGCCAGCACTACGTCCCGGGCCCCGGTGCGGTCTTCGCCCCGAAGCACCTGCTCGATCCGCTGTGCGCTCTGCTGCGGGCCTTGCGTCTGAAGCTCCTCCACCGAAACGGGCCTCAGGCCGAAGTCCTTCGCCGTCCAGCACAGCTCTTGCGTGCCGTGCGGGGTGGCCACGGTGGCCCAGGTGGTACCGCTCAGGCTCACTTCGTCCAAGCCCCCCTGGCCGTGGACCACCACCACCCGCTTGCCCCCCAGCTCAGCTGCCGCCTGAGCCAGCAGCACTCGCAGCTCGGGGCGTCCCACGCCCAACAGTTGATACTGCACCCCGGCCGGATTGCACAGCGGCCCCAGCAGGTTGAAGATCGTTGGCACGCCCAGTTTCCGCCGCACCGGGGCCACGTGCTTCATGGCCGGATGGAACAGCGGGGCAAAGCAGAAGCAAATGCCCAGCTCCTCCAGGCACTGGGCGGTCTGCTCCACGGGGGTGTCGATCCGCACGCCCAGGGCCTCCAGCACATCGGCCGATCCGCTGCGGCTGCTGACGCTGCGGTTGCCGTGCTTGACCACCGGCACGCCACAAGCGGCCACCACCAACGCGGTGGCCGTGCTGATGTTGAACGTGCCCGAGCCGTCCCCGCCCGTGCCGCAAGTGTCCAGCACCCCTTGCCGCTTCACTGGCAGGGGGACCATGAACCGCCGCATGGCCTGGGCCGCCCCGGCCACCTCGGCGGCCGTCTCGCCTTTGAGCCGCAGGCCCATCAGCAACAGACCGATCTCCCCCTCGGTGCAGCGCCCGGCCATGATCTGCTCCACGGCCCAGGCCATCTGCTCCCGGGACAGATCTTCCCCGGCAGCCAGTCGGCCCAGCAGCTCTTGCAGGATCAAAGCCATCGGCTCCTCGTGCTTTCCCTCAATGAGCAGGCACGCCCTCACAGGCAGCACCCTTGGCATGCAAAGCATCCAGCATACGCCCGGGGACCGAAAGGGGCAAAGACCTCCCGAACAAGTCTCCTGCCAGATTATTTGCAACCCCGGCCGCCTGGTGCTGAGCGTTTGGCCCTCGCTTGGGTGTTCCCGATGTAGTCGCCCGCCGCTTGGATGTCCAGCCAGGGACGCTTGCTTTAACGGGTGGAGACCGACAAGCTGAGAGTTTCGGCTCTCGGAGGAAAACAACAACAGCTGTTTGGTGGCCCCTTCGGACTAGAGTCCTGGGCTGGCGGCTCGCCTATAATAAAAACAAATGTCCGCCTATAGCCGCCGGAGAGAAGAATCGCTGCCTGGAATCCGCTCTCGAAGCACCAAACTACCTAATTGCCGTTCCCATGTTGCCGTTTCGCCCGCCCAAGTGGAAGCCGCGCCCCCGCTTCTTCCCCCGGCCCGAGGCCGCCGACGCCGAGGGGCTACTAGCCGTGGGCGGGCGGCTCAGCCCGGAGTGGCTTTGGGACGCCTACAGCCACGGCATCTTCGCCTGGCCGGTGGAGGAGATGCTCACCTGGTGGAGTCCCGACCCGCGGGCGGTGCTGGAGCTGGATCAGCTTTACGTCTCCCGCCGCCTGGCTCGCACCTGCCGCAGCGGCAAGTTTCACCTCACCCGCGACCAGGCCTTCGCCGACGTGCTCTACTGGTGTGCCAACGCCCCGGACCGCCGCGGCGAAACCTGGCTCACCCCCTGGTTGCAAGAGGCCCTGGTGCGTTTCCACCGCCTGGGCTACGCCCACAGCGTGGAGGTGTGGCATCAGGGGGAACTGGCCGGCGGGGTCTATGGCATCGGCATCGGGGCGGCCTTCAGCGCCGAGAGCATGTTCCACCTGGTCCGCGACGCTTCCAAGGTGGCCCTGGTTCACCTGGTGGAGCACCTGCGGGAGAAAGGGTTCCAGGTGCTCGATATCCAGATGCTCACCCCGCACATGGAACGCATGGGCGCCCGGGAAATCCCCCGGCGGGAGTTCCTCCGCCGCTGGTACCAGGCGGTGCAGCAGCCTGTGCGGTTTTGAGTCGCAAAAAGCGGCAATTCCTGCGTCGCGGTGCTTTTCAGATCCGGCGGGCAAGGGTAGTTTTTTAATTGCCCGGCGTCCGGTTCGCCCGTCCGGCAAACGATCCGCCAGCCGAAGGACCCCTTGGCGATGGCCAACCAGTACGACCCCTATCGCGAAGCCCTGGTGATCGAAGAACGGACCGAGTGGCCCGAGCAGTTCGACCACTGGGACCCGGCCCGCAAGGAAGAAATCGCCCGCCAGCTCCACGCCGAGCCGCAGCAGGCCGCCCAGCTCACTTACGAGCGGCAGCACACCGGCTTTACCCGGGTGATCACCGTCACGGCCGAGGACCTGCAGCGGTTGGGCGTTTCGGTCTAGGCGGCCCGTTGAAAAACGCAAGTTTGGGAGGGCGAGGCTCCTGCCGAGCCGCTTTTTCAAGATACGGCCAGTCCCGTGACGCGTTCCGTATCGAGGAACATTCTTCAACGGGCTGCTATGTAGCCCCGCAATCGTCGAGCAAGGGCCAGCGCGATGACCCAGCCCCCCGTGCATACCCTCTCCGTGGACCTGCCCCAGGGCGGCTATCCGATCTGGATCGGTACCGGCATCCTGGGGCAATTGGGCCCGCGGCTCGGGGAGCTGGCCTCGGCCACCTCGGCCGTGGTGATCGCCGATGCCCAAGTGGCCGAGCTTTTCGCCTCGCAGGTGGAGGAGAGCCTGCGGCAGTGGGTCCCTTGCGTCCACCGGCTCGTCTTTCCCCCGGGCGAGGAGAGCAAGTCGGTCCGGCAGGCCGAGCGGCTCTGGCAGCAGCTTCTTGATCTGGGGACCGATCGCCGCGCGGTGGTGGTGGCCCTGGGCGGGGGCGTAACCGGCGACCTGGCCGGGTTTGTGGCCGCCACCTTCGCTCGCGGAATCCGCCTGGTGCAAGTGCCCACCACGCTGCTGGCCCAGGTCGATAGCTCCGTCGGCGGCAAGGTGGGCATCAACCTGCCGGGCGCTAAAAACATCGTCGGTGCGTTCTGGCAGCCGCTGGCGGTGCTGATCGACACGGCCGTGCTGGACTCGTTGCCTGCGAACCAGTACCGGGCCGGGCTGGCCGAAGTGGTCAAGTACGGCGTGATCCTCGACGCGGACTTTTTCGCCTACGTGGAGCAAAACACCCAGGCCCTCGGCCAGCGGCGCCCCGAGGTGCTCCAAACCATCATCGCCCGCAGTTGCCAGCTCAAGGCCCAGGTGGTGGCCCAGGACGAACGCGAGACATCGGGTCTGCGGGCCGTGCTCAACTACGGGCACACGTTCGCCCATGCCCTGGAGTCCGCCGGGCAGTATTCCCGCTGGCTGCACGGGGAGGCGGTGTCGTTGGGGATGAACTGTGCGGCGTTGCTGGCCCGGCGGCTGGGCCGCGTGGACCAGGCGTTCTGCCTCCGCCAGGGACGGCTGCTGGAGGAGTTGGAGTTGCCCGTCCGCTTGCCCCCCGGGCTGGATCACCAGCGGCTGCTGGAGCTGATGCACCACGACAAGAAGGCCCAGGCCGGGCGTTTGCGGTTCGTGCTGCCCCGTCGGCTGGGGCAGGTGGAGCTGGTCGAGGGCGTGCCGTCGCAGGAAGTACTGGCCGCGCTGGCCGAAGCAGAGCAGTTCCCGCCGCAGGCGTGATGCGGCCGTTAGAGCCTTGGGTCTTGGGTCGTGGGTCTTGATGATACGGAGCCCCGCACGTCAGTGCGGGGAGAGTGATGGATCGGCGTGCGGCGTGCGACTTGCGACTTGCTGCTTGCACTGGGTGCTTCCGCACCGGGCAAGAATAAGCGTTGTTTTCGCAACCGGCGAGCCCCGGGCTTCAGCCCGGGGAGGGGATGGAGGCTTGGGGGGCGTGGGGGCTTGAGGACGGTGCTTCCGCACCCGGCGGGAACAAAACGTGTTTGTGGAAAACAACGCGCAGAGTGAACCTGCGGCACACCAGGAGGTTCGCCTCGTGGGGGAGCCTCCGCTCCGGAGCAAGAAGAGTGCGGTCTAGCGAGCCCGCAGCGTAAGCTGCGGGAGCGGGAGGGCGAGGCTCCTGCCGAGCCGCAGGAGTGGAAAAGAGTGCCGTTTTTGCTGGGCGATTCCTCACAAGGGAACTCCTTCAGCACAAACACAATAGCCATTGATAGCACGCTAAACACGTACCGGGCGCAAGCCTGCAGGGATAAAAACAAAACAACCACCGAGCAATTGTTTGGATTCCCATGCCCCAGTTGCACGTTCATCTGGCCCCGCCCCTTGTGCCTCGGGAGCGGCTTCGCGGCACGGCGGTGGTGGTGATCGACCTGATTCGAGCCACCACCACGGTCTGTCATGCCCTGGCTGCCGGGGCACGCCAGGTGGTGCCGGTGGCTACGTTGGAAGAGGCCAAGGCTTTGCGTACCGGTGGGCCGTTTCCCGATGCGCTGCTGGGAGGAGAGCGTGGAGCCGTGCGGCCCGAGGGGTTCGACCTGGGCAACTCCCCCCGAGACTACACGCCTGCGGTGGTCCGGGGGCGCACGATCCTCTTCACCACCAGCAACGGCACGCGGGCCATACTGCACTG
>JALSGI010000165.1 GCA_026982835.1 Planctomycetota bacterium
GAGGAGTCCCCGCACGCCGTCAAGGCGGGAGACTCCATGGGCAGGAAAACGCCCTCATTGTACCTTTGCCCCCGGAGTGCCCACAAGAAAATGTGCCGCGTTGTGCGTTCCGGGGTGTGCCGCAGGGCTATGGCCAGGGCCAGGGGCGTGGTTTAGACTAAGGTTTCCTGCCCGGTTCCCTAATTACTCGGCGGATTCGGCTCAGGAGCCGAAAAGCTCCCTTGTCAGGCTTGCGAGGCTAACGCAGAATACGTGTTTTCCAAGAACGGTTGGCCGGCTCGTCCTATGGGACCGAAGTGTGCCAGGCCGCATGATCGGGCCGGCCAGGCTGTCCTGCAACTGTTTGGCTACAGGAGTCGATCCTCGTGCAGGTGAACATAACCACGCGGCACGGACAACTCAGCGCCGAGGACAAGCAATGGATCGAGAGTAAAGTGCAGCGGCTGCTGCGATACTTTTCCCGGATCATGGCCATCGAGGTGACCGTGGAACTCCCCACGCGGGAAAAGACCCGCGAAAAGCCTCAGGTGGAGCTGCTCGTCTCGGCCGAGCACAAACACGACTTCGTGGCCAAGGCCCAGGCCGAGACGCTCTATTCGGCCCTGGACGACGCCTTGGCCAAGATGGAACAGCAGCTACGCAAGTACAAGTCGCGCATCCAGGAGCACCGGCCTTCGGAATCCGTGCGGCCGGAAGCCCCCTCCGAAGAAGAAACTCCCGGCTGACTTTTGCCCCGGGAAAGCAGCCCTGGCTAAACACCACAGTTCGAGACATTGCCCCTTTTGGAGTGAAAGGAACGGTTGGATGAGGTTCGCCGACTTCGTGTGTCGCGAGGCGGTCATCCCGGATCTGCAAGCAAGCGACAAGGAAGGGGTCATCCAGGAGATGCTCGAAGCCTTGCAGCGTTGCGGGGCCATCAAGAGCGAAGAGGCGCCGAGCATCTTCAAGGCCATCATGAAGCGGGAGGAACTGGGCAGCACGGGGCTGGGCCGCGGCGTGGCCGTCCCTCACATCAAGCACCCCAGCGTCGAGTCCCTGGTGGGCACCGTGGCCGTCAGCCACCAGGGAGTGGACTTCGCCGCCATGGACGGCGAACCGGTGCATGTGTTCATCTTGCTCGTCTCTCCGCCGGACCGGACCGCCGAACACCTGCGGGCGCTGGAGAACATCATCAAACAGATGCGCAACGACACCTTTCTCCGGTTTCTCCAGCAGGCCAACACCAAGGAAGACATTCTCCAAGTGTTGGACGAAGCCGACGCCGGACAATTCGCCACCTGAGATGGCCACCCAGTTCAGGGGGCGAGCCGACCCGGAATCCCGGGAAAGCGTCGGACCTTCGAGGGGGGGACCCTCCCCGGGTCTCCGCTACCCTGCTAGCTGCCAGCTTGGTCGATGAGCCACTATCCCACCATTACGCGAACGGTCGTCGTGGGGAGTCCCCAGGGGTTCCACATGCGCCCCGCCCACCAGTTTGCCCAGGCAGCCCAGCAATTTCAGGCCCAAATCTACGTGGTGAAAGGGGACCTGCGGTGCGACGGCCGAAGCATCATGGAGCTGCTCACGCTGGCAGCTCCCCAGGGAACCGAACTGGTGATCGAAGCCCAAGGACCCGACGCCGAACAAGCCATCGAAACGCTGGCCCGCATCGTCGAAAATCCCCAGCCCGAAGAACCCCCCACCGAAGACGACTCTCCCCAGTAGTGCTTCGGGCCGCTAGAGCCTCGCTCCTTTGATTCAGCGGAGGCGGGACTGGATTTGCCGGGCCAACTGGCGCACCCGGGGGGACTCGTCGCCGCGAGCCGCCCGATAGACCCGACGCAGTTGCAGCGGGTCGCTCCCCGCGGCCAGCAGCGACAGGGCCGTCAGCCGCAGTTGCTCGTGGGGAGATTCCGCCGCCCACCACAGCCAGGCTCTCGCTCCCGCACCAAGTTGGACATGGAGGCGCTCCAGGGCCTTTGCCTGGCGCGCAGGAGGCGAACTGCCCAGCTCGTACAAGGTCTCCTTGACCGCCTGGGGCACGTCGGCCGAAGCGATGGCAGACCACAGCCGTTGTTTCCGCTCCGGCCCGGCGGCCCGATACCACTGGTGCCAAAGCCGCCACAAGGGGGCCTTGGCCGGAGGTCTGCCCGCCACCGGTCCATCAAGCGGTACGCGGCCTCCGGGGCGGGGAGCCGTTCCTGAGTCGGCTCCTGGAGGACTCTTCGCTGCCGCTTCCGGGGGAGCCTTGCCCATGGTCTCCGACGATCCCTCGCCGCCCGGCGGCGCTACCTGCGGGGAGAGTTGCCGCGCTTGGTTGGCCACGGCCCGGGGCAGCCGCCGAGGAATCTCTGCCCGGGACGATTCTTGCTGGGGTCCAGCACCCTGCGGGGGCGAAGCTGCAAGACGCGGATCACTCGCGGCAGGAGCAAGCACTTCTTTTCTCGATGAGGGGGAAACCTCGCCGTGCGAGGGCTTCGGACCGGCCGCCGAAGCCACTCGTTTCTCGGGGTCCGTTGCCGCCGCTTGAAGAGCCGCAGGCTCCTCCTTGCCCAGCAGGGCGACTCGCCGCTGTTGCACCTTCGCCAGCAAGGGCCATCCCGCGGCGGACCGTTTGCCGGCCAGATGGTTGTAGATCTGTTCCAGCAGTCGGGCCACTTCTTTGCGTCCCGCCGGAACCAGCTGTACTGCCGGTGACTCCAGCAATTCCAGTAGTGCCGTCAAGTATTCGATTTGTTTTTCCGGACCAAGCTGCTGCCATTGCTGCCAGCGCAAGTCGGACCACTTCTGCCACGCCTCGGCCGACCCGGCCAGGGGCACGCTCCAGAACTGCTCGGCGACCGCATCGGCCGACTGCTCGCCCCGGCCCGGCCGATCCTCGGAAACTCCCGCCCGATCCGCTTCCCAGGCCCCGTGGCGCAAGGCCCACTGGGGACCGGATTCCCACAGCAGCCCCAATCCCACCGTGACCCCTGCCGTCCAGCCGGCGAGCAACAGCGGGCCGATCCCCTTGGCGGAAAAGACGCGCATGGCGGACACCCTTTGACAGCAGCCAGGGAAAACCGGCGGAGGGTTTACTCGCCGCACCTGTCCGGGACAAGAGCAACCGGGATAAAACGACTGCCCAGACCGTCTGGACACTCTACAAAAACCTTGACGCTTGTGCGGAAGCTAGTGTGACGGATGTGCCGGTTAAAGCCCCTTTTCCAACCCGGTCGATGCTGAGGGTGCCAAGACGGCCACTGCGACTCGCCTCCGAGGATCCTGCTATGGACGGCCAAATGATGGAATTGGCCCGATACTGGGCACACGAACTGCTGGTCTGGGTAGGCTTTGGCACGCTGGTGGGCCTGGCGGCCAAGGCGATCATGCCGGGCCGCGATCCCGGCGGGGCCGTGGGTACCATGCTGATGGGCATTGCCGGTAGCATCATCGGTTGCGCACTGCTGTTGTTCTTCGTGGAAAAAGGGCGCATTACGCCCATCAGCCCTCTGGGCTTCGTGGTGGGCACCGGGGGAGCGTTCATCATCTTGTTGTTCTTCCGCATTCTGAACCACTCGTTTTTCGTCGAGGCCGAAGACGGCTGGCGCGGGCGCTGGCGCCGCTGGTATCGCCGCCGCCGGTATTACTACGAGGATTGATTCTCTCCGGGCACCGCACGTCAGCGTGTGGGTCTTGGGCGAGCCCGCGGCTTTAGCCGCGGGAGGCTTGGGGGCGTGGAGGCTTGGAGGGATGGCGATCCGCGCACCGTCAGCCCGCGGAGAACCGGCGAGCGGCCGGCTTCAGCTGGCGGAGGAGAATAACCAAAAGCGCTAATTCGGCTCTCCCCGGGCTAAAGCCCGGGGCTCGCCGAAGTCACAACAAACGCTGACTCGAACACCAAACGGCGAGCCGGGAGCGTATGCTCCCGGAGGAGCCCCGCACGTTAGTGCGGGAGGCGGCAGGGCCGCAGCCACTGGGAGCTTCCGCTCCGTTGCAAGAAAGAGCGTCAACTTGCACAACCAAGAGCCCCCCCGCGTTAGCGGGGGGAGAGAAAGTAAAACGGCGTGCGGCTAGCGGCTTGCGACTTGCGCCCGAGCTTCCGCTCCGGAGCCGGAACAAGCGCCGGTTTTTGCAATCGGCGAGCCGCGTGCGTCAGCACGCGGTTGTATTGCCGCTGGCGCTGGTTCTTGCAACCGCGAGCCGCGCACCGTCAGCCCGTGGAGAACCAGCGAGCCGGGGACGTCAGTCCCCGGAGAAGAAACAGCAAACAAGTGGTTTCATGTTACTCCGCAAGTTGACACTCGCGGCTCGCTGGGCACGAGGTGCTTTCGCTCCCGGGGCGCTTCAGCGTGGCCGGGCCGGAGCGGCCGGGGAAACCGGCTGGCCGTAGCGAGGAGCCGGATTCGGCTGCTGGGCCACGGAACGCGGCATTTGCTCCAGGTGGGCCAGCCACTGCCGGGCAGCTTGCATCTGCGGGTTGGCCCGTAAGGCCATCTGAAAATAACCGGCGGCCTGTTGCGCTTGCCCGGCCTGGGCCAGTAAGTAGCCCAAGTTGTAAGCTGCCACGTCCGGCGGATGTACCGCCTGGAGATGCTTCAGTGCTTCCTGCGGCCGGCCCAAGTGCACCAGCACCGTGGCCAGATTGTTCCGGTAGCGCACTTCCCGGGGATTGAGTCGCACGGCTTCCCCCAGCGCTTGGGCGGCCTGCTGCATCTGTCCGGCGCGGGCCAGGCACACGCCCAGGTCGTTGCGATAGGAGGCCTTGTTCGGTTCCAAGGCGGCCGCCTGCTGGTAGTGTTTCACCGCCAGGGGGAAGCGGTTCTGGCGGTCGTAGAGTCGGGCCAGAGCCAGGTGGGCCGGGACGTAGTTGGCGTCCAGCTTCAACGCGGCCAGGTACTGCTTTTCGGCGGCCT
>JALSGI010000166.1 GCA_026982835.1 Planctomycetota bacterium
GTGCTCCCTCGGCCCGGCAAGGTGGCCGTGTCCATCGCCGCCTTGGTGGAGCCGACCCAGGTGGGCAAGGAAGTCCCCTACGAAATCCGCATCACCAACACCAACAACCAGCCCATGCGGCAGGTGGTGGTGGAAGTGGAGTTCCCCGAGCAGTTGCAGCCGGTGCGCATCGGCACCACGGGGCCCACCCGGCACCGCATCGAGGGCCGCCGGGTGCGATTCGAGCCGCTGGGCCAGCTGGCCCCCCTGGCCACGCAAACCTATCGCGTGCGAGCCAAGGCTACCAAGCCGGGCGAGGCGGTGGTAAAGGTGAAAGTGACCACGGCCGGCGACCCGCAAGGGGCCACCGCCGAAGAAACCACCACCGTCTTCCAGCGCCAGCCATGACCCCCGCTTCGGCCCCCGACAAAAGCTGCCTGGTTATCGGCTACGGCTACCTGGGCTCCCGCACCGCGAGGCTTTTGGCCCATGAGGGCTGGCAGGTTTGGGCCACCACGCGCACCGAGGAAAAACTCCCGGCCCTCCAGCGAGCCGGTTGCCGCGGGCTGCTGCTGGATTTGATCTCCGGCCAGGGACTGAAGCAACTGCCCCGGGTCGCCGCGGTGGTTTACTGTGCAGCTCCTCCCCGGGGCGATGCCCACTTGAGACGGCAACTGCACGGGCCGGGGCTGCGGCGGCTGTTGCACCACCTGGCCACAGCCCCACCACGGCGCTTCGTGCTGGTAAGCTCCACCGGCGTGTACGGCCAAAACACCGGGGAGTGGATCACCGAACAAACGCCTGCGGTTCCGGCCAGCGAAGCCGGGCAGGTGCTCTTGCAGGCCGAGCAGCAAGCTCGGGAGATTCTGGGACCGGATGTGCCCGTGGTGCTGCGACTGGCCGGTCTCTATGGCCCAGGCCGGGTGCCGTATCTGGGGCAGCTTCGAGCCGGAGAGCCGCTGGCCGTGCCGCGGCAAGGATGGCTCAATCTCATCCACGCCGACGACGCTGCTTGTGTGGTCCATCGCGTGCTGGACAGCCAGAAGGTGCCGCCGCTTTTGTTGGTGGCCGACGGGTACCCTGTGGCCCGAGAAACCTACTACACCTGCGTAGCCCAACTGGCCGGGTTGCCCCCGCCTCGCTGGGCCGAGCCGGATCCGGAAAGCCCCAAGGCCCGCCGGGCCACCTCCTGCAAACGCATCAGCAACCGCCTGCTGCTGGAGAGCCTGAAGGTGAAGCTGCGGTATCCCAGCTACCGCCAGGGACTGGCCCACGCGCTGGCTACGGCCGAAGGAAGCTGAGCGGCCGCCCGGCGAGCCGCGTGCGTGAGCACGCGGTTTTTCACAAAAAACGGCACCGAACGTCGTTTTGGTTTAGCAACCGGGAGCTGACGCTCCCGGCTCGCCGTTTGGTGTGAGGTCGGCGTTTTTTCTTGCTCCGGCGAGCCCCGGGCTTGGGGCCCGGGGAGAGCCGAATAAGCGCTTTTGGTTATTCTCCTCCGCCAGCTGAAGCTGGCGGCTCGCCGGTCAACCGCGGGCTTACGGTGCGCGGCTCGCCAAGCCTCCAAGCCCCCAAGCCTCCACGCCTCCAAGCCCCCGGTGCGGAAGCTCCAGCGCAAGCCGCATGGCGCACGGCGCAAGCCGCAAGCCGATTCGCTGTTCTCCCCCCGCTGACGCGGGGGGCTCTTGGTTGTGCAAGTTGACGTTTGTTCTCACACTGGTGCGGAAGCACCGCCGCAAGACCCAGGACCCACGACCCAAGACCGCCTTCACTGACGTGCGGGGCTCCTTCATCCCTCCAAGCCCCCAAGCCTCCACGCCTCCAAGTCTCCCGCGGCTGAAGCCACGGGCTCGCCAAGTGCCGGCTGAGGGTGCGCGGCTCGCCCTCACCGCTTTTCAAACTCCAACTGCCACAGTCCCACGCCGCGGAAAGAGAAAAGCTGCTGCCGCCGCAGGTGCAGCCCTCGGGAAGCAGCCTCTTGCACCACTTCGCGGCGCAGCCGGTCCCACCGTCCCGGCGATCCCCGCACCAGCAAAAAGCACCGCCCCTGCTGCCTCAAGCGGGACCAGAACCCCCGCGGCACCACGGCTTCGGCCCGCCCGCCGGGCAGCAGCCATGGACACACCGGCCCGGGATCGTAAAGCGACCGCAAGGGGTAAAGCAGATATTGCAACAGCGGCAGCGAAGAGTTGCCTCGTAGCACCAGGTGTTCTTCCACCAGTCCCGGGGCAAGCAGCACGGGGGTGCCCTTGGTGCCTTTTTCACGCAGCGTGACCAATGCCCCTTGCCAGTCCTCGGCCGCGTGGGGCACGGCCACCCCGTCCCGGACAAGGTGCCCCAGCGTGGGCCAGCAGCAGGCCGCGCCCAGCACCAGCGCTCCGGCTGCCACGCGCCGCCCCCACTTCCCCGGCAACCAGCAGGCCCAGCACCCCCAAGCCACCCCCAGTGCGGCATGGGCGGGCGTAAGATACCGCGGGAAAAACACCGAACTGCCCTGCCACCACGTGGCCCCAAGCGCCGCAACGGGGCCGGTGAGTAGCCAGGCGGTGGCCAGCACCGTGGCGGCAACCCGCCGGGGATTTTTCTGCGAGAGGATTTGGCCCTCCTCGGGTGGAACCAAGGCGGCTTTGGCACTTCCCTGCCGCCTGGCTATCCACCCGGCTAACCCACCCAGCAGCAGCGCCCCGACAAGCGGTACGTTGGCCCAGGCAATCCGCTCCACCGTCTGCTGCCAAGGCGGGAACACGCCTTGCCACAACTGGCGATGCTGCCACACCTGCCAGGCCACGGGCCACACCTCAGCGGCCAGCAGCACCTGGAGGGCAAGCCCGGGCAGCAGCAGATGCCAGGGGATTGGGAGTTGCCCTTTCTTTGCGTCATCCTTGCGGCGGCGCAGCCAAAACTGGAGCCCCACGGCGGCCAGCCCCTCGGCCACCAGCACTTGCACGGCCACCAGGTGCGTGGCCAGCATCGCCGCCCCCAGCAACACCCAGGCTCCAAATAATGCCCAGCCAAGGAAGCCCCCCCGGCTGGTAAACGCCCAAAACCACAACAGCCACACGTGCCCCAGGCTCATCGCCTGCAACAGGGCATAAGGGCGGGCCTCCTGGGCGAACCAGAGCAACTGGGGGTCTAGCGCCGCGGCCACGGCGGCCGCCCCGGCCAGCCAAAGCCCAGCCCCCCAGACCCGCAGCAGCCCAAATGTACCCAATACCACCAGCACTCCCGCCCCCACCGAAACGCTACGCAGGGCCACTTCCCCCGGACCGAAAAGCCCCACGGCCAGCCTGGCCAGGGCGAAGTAAACCGGGCCGTGGTTTCCCAGCGCGGCACGCCGGGGCAGCTCCTCCCAGGGACCCAGCACCACCCAGGCCGTGTGCAGCTCGTCCAGCCACAGGCTGTGGCGGAGTCCCAGGGCGCGCAGCCCCAGGGCCAGCCCGACCAACGCCCCCACCAGCAGCAGCTCCGGCAGGGCAATGCCGCGGGCACGCTTTTCGCTTTGCGGGGAAAGCCTCGGGCGATCCAAGACGCTTACTCGCAAGTAGGTGGTCGGGATCCGTTAGGCAGTGGTATTTCAAGCGCTTCCTTCGGTCGCGCTGGGGTACCGTGGTGTTGCCTCGCAGCAGCGGTTGTTTTCCCTGGCCTTGCGGTATCATGGTAGTGTAGCCCGCTAGAAGGTCCACCGGCCAAGGCTTGCCCGTTATGTTTCGCTTCTTTCGCAGGCGTTCCGGGGAGCTGAGTTTGGAGCAGTTGCGAAAAATCTCCTCGCCGCGAAAGCTACGGGAGGTGTTTCGTCGGCGGCAGTACGCCGGTCCCACGGCGGGGCTGGCCCCAGGCTACGTGCAGGCCAATCTGGTGGTGTTGCCCAAGGCACTGGCGGCGGATTTCGAGCAGTTCTGCCGCCTCAACGCCCAGGCCTGCCCGCTGCTGGAAGTAACCTCCCCGGGCGATCCTGAGCCCAAGCAAAGCGCCCCGGGAGCCGACCTGCGGCACGACCTGCCCCGATACCGCGTCTATCGTCGCGGCGTGCAAGTGGCCGAAACGCTGGAGATCGCCCCCTGGTGGGAAGAGGACCTGGTGGCGTTTCTGCTTGGCTGTTCGTTTACGTTCGAGCGGGCGCTTGCCCAGGCCGGACTGGTGCCCCGGCACGTGGAACTGGGACGCAACGTGCCCATGTACCGCACCAACCGCCCCTGCCAGCCTGCCGGGCCGTTCCAAGGGCCGCTGGTGGTGTCGATGCGTCCCTACCGGCCCGAGCAACTGGAACAAGTGCGGCAGATCACCGCCTGCTATCCGCGGATGCACGGGGGACCGATCCACACCGGGGCCCCGGCCGCATTGGGCATCGAAGACCTCTCCCGGCCCGACTACGGAGAGCCGGTGCCCGTTCACGAGGGCGAAGTGCCGGTGTTTTGGGCCTGCGGGGTCACGCCGCAGGCGGCACTGGAACAGGCCCGCTGCGAACTGACCATCACCCACAGCCCGGGGTGCATGTTCATCACCGATTGGCGCGACGAACAGTTTTACGAGCCGCCCGAGGACCGGGCCGGCTAGTGGCTCGGCTCCGGCAGCCCCTGGGGCACCGGCGCCGGCAGCCGCACCGAGCGGCCCAGCCGCCGCTGCAACTCGCCCCGCAACTGCACCAGAAACAAGCCCACCTGGAGCCGCTCAGTCCAGGAGAGGTGGCGCATTTGCCGTTGCAATCCGTGGGCCAGTTGCTGCACCAGCTCTTGCTGGACCAGAAGCTCCGGCGGCAGGGGCTCCTGTCCCCGTGGGGCCGCCGCGGCCGAAAACACCGGCAGCCAGTAGCGGTGAATCCAGCGGGCCGCCAGCCGCAGCACCCGGGGGCGGTCGGGGGTTTCCTGCCGTGCGTAGTCCCGGGCCT
>JALSGI010000167.1 GCA_026982835.1 Planctomycetota bacterium
TGGTTCAGTTCCGCGACGTGCTCCAGCAGTGCTGGCAGCAGATCGTCGGGGATGGAGCCGCCGTGACGCTGGATGTCAGGCCCCGTTCGGCTGTGCAGAAGCCCCCCCGCCAGAACGAACCTCCCACCAACGGCAAGCCGCGAAACGGGCAGCCGGTCCGGCCGGCGCAAGCCACACTTTCCACCTCTGCTGAGGCAAAATCTCCCCCTGCCCCGGCCGCGGACCCCCTGCCCTTTTTCGCCGGGCGGTGCAACGCCTTGGCCTACCAGGCGGCCCGCAAGGCGGTGATCCATCCCGGATTGGTCAGCCCCGTGCTGGTTTACGGCCCGCCAGGGACGGGCAAAAGCCACCTGCTGCGTTGGGTGCAGCAGGAGTTTTCCCGGCGGCATCGCGGCCGCAGCCTGTTGATCTCGGCCGAGCAGTTCACCGCCGAGTTCGTCGAGGCGGTCCGCGGCAGCGGCATGCCCGCTTTCCGCAACAAGTACCGCCACCTGCAACTGCTGCTGGTGGACAACGTGCAGTTCCTGGCCGGAAAGACCAAAACCCTCCAGGAACTGGACTGCACGCTGGACCACCTGCTCAAGCGGCGTGCCCAGATTATCCTGGCTGCCGACCGCCCGCCGCAGCGGCTGGAGCTGGGTCCGGAGCTGCAACGCCACTTGCAAAGCGGCGTGTGCTGCCGCATGCGACTGCCAGGGGCCGACCTGCGGCGGCAAATCTTCCAGCACCTGGCCCAGCAGGCCGATCTCCAACTCGAAGAGCCGGTCGTGCACTGGGTGGCCCAGCACCTGGACGGCAGCGCCCGGGCTCTGGTGGGCTTTGTGCAGCGGCTCAAGCTGGCTGCCGAAGTCTGGCAGCAGCCGTTGGGGTTGGAGCTGGTGCAGCAGCTACTCGAAGAACAGCTGCAATGGCACCGCACCTCCGTGGGACTGGAGGACATCGAAAAGGCCGTGTGCCGCTCCTTTGGCGTGGACCCCAAGCAGCTCCGCTCCGCCTGCCGCACGCGGGCGGCCAGCCACCCGCGGATGCTGGCCATGTACCTGGCCCGCAAGCACACCCGCGCCGCACTGAGCGAAATCGGCCGCTACTTCCACCGGCGGCACAGTACGGTGGTCTCGGCCCAAAAGACCGTCAGCCGCTGGCTGGAGCAGGGCCAGAAAGTCCAGCTAGGTGGCAAGACCGTGCCTATCGAGGCGGCCATCGAGCAGGTGGAGCAGCAACTTCGAGCCGGGTGAGGTGGCGTGGGGTGGCTTGCCGGCCAAGATGCGCTTGTTCTCGTCCGGCGAGCCGCATCGTCGAGCATGCGGTTTTTGCATGATGCGTTTGTTCTTGCCGCCAGCGAGCCGTGCGCCGTAAGCCCGCGGAGAACTTGGAAGTTCCGCATTGATTTCTCGTTTTGCTCCGGGAGCTTACGCTCCCGGCTCGCCGGAGAGCCAAGAAAAAACGCATGTCGATCTTCTCCACCGACTAAAGTCGGCGGCTCGCCGGTTCTCCGCCAGCTGAAGCTGGCGGCTCGCTGTTCAACCGCCGGCTTACGCCGGCGGCTCGCCGGTTGCAAGAAGAAACGTTTTTTCTCGCACCGGTGCGGAAGCACCGGCGCACGGCGCAAGCCGCAAGCCGATACCGTTTCTCCCCGCACTGACGTGCAGGGCTCTGTATCCCCTCCAAGCCCCCAAGCCTCCACGCCTCCAAGCCCCCGGTGCGGAAGCACCGGCGCACGGCGCAAGCCGCAAGGCGCAAGCCGATTCTGTTCCTCCCCGCACTAACGTGCGGGGCTCTCCGCGGTGTAGCCCAGGATCGTGTCGATGCAAAGGTCCAGATAGTCCATCGACTCGATCTCAAAGTGGTGCAGAGGAATACGCAACCGCTGGCCGTTGCGGAGGGTGAGTTCCAGGCCGTCGATTGTAGCCAAGGCCCCAAGCAACTGCTCCCAGGGAATAAACCCGTGCCCTGTTTCGGCAAAGCAATAGCCCAACCCCGAGGAAGCAAACACCAGCGCTTGGGATGCCGAAGCGTCCTGCTTGCTGGGCAACACGGCCAAGAGGTCCGTGTCGGAAACCGGCCCCAGGAACGAACGGAGGGCCATTTGTTCCTCCGGGGCCAGTTGGTGCGGCAGCCGGACCTGCCGGGTGGTGGCCACGTAGTTTTGCACGGCCCAGTGGATTTGTTGGACGTCGAGTTGGGGTGAGTGCGTCCAGCGTTGTTCTCGATAAACGCGATAGTGTCCCGGCTGCCAGGGTTGGGGGATTCTGGCCAGGGCCTGGTCCAGCAAGTCCCAATCCTCCGGATCGATGGAGTCGTGCAGTTGCTGGAGCTTTTCCCGATTGCCCGAAATCACCGCCGCCGGCGAAGGATCACATTGGCTCCAGTGCGGACCGCGCATGAAGCGGTTGAAAAACGCGGCCACCATCACCAGGGGCTGATCGGGCTCGGGACAGCCGGTAGCGAGCCGCCGCAGTGGGGCCGGACCGATGTGGACCACCTCCACCGGTTCGCCCTGCTTGCGCATATCGACCAGCGTGGCCACCAGTGGCGGTTTGAGCGAAAGCACCTTCCCGGCCGCCACGCAGCCCCCGCGGAACAGCTTGGCCGCTTCCCGCCAATACATCGCAGTAAGCCATCCGATCAGAAGCGGCAGAGGAAACAGGTACCACCAGAACCACGTGCCTGCAACCGACCCGGCTAGCAGGGTGTGCCAGATAAAAAACCACTTGGGATATGCCCGTACATACCGCCACGGATGGAACGGCAGACCGGCCGGGTTGGAGGCCCGGTAGTTGCTGGGCGAAAACCCCACAGCGTGGTCCTCAAAGCCCGCAGGCGCAGCTTCAAGCCCCGTTGCGTTGGCAGCCGGACTCGCCGGTGCGTTATCCTCCAGGGAATCCAGCGCCTCGGAAAGAGAAAGGTTGCCAGCTTGCAGCCCCGACGAACTTTCGGAAGAAGAAAGCCGGGGACGAGGCACTCGAAACGCCGTCCCGCACGCTTTGCACTTGCCCGACTTGCCCGCATGCACTGGGTCCACGGCGAAAACCTTTCCGCACCCGGGGCACGGGAAGTGAATTTTCATGGCTCTCCCAACACTCTGGCCAAAAAGACAAACTTCTAAAGTGTTGACCGGGGGGGATTCTAAATTGTACCGCCGGAGCAAGTCAAACTTTTGCGGTTCATTATCCGGCCGCGCGGAGGTTTGCTCTGGTTTCGCAGTGGAAGCTACCGGCGCAGGCCGCAAATCCCACGTCGATTCCTGCCTGGTGCGGAAGCACCTTGCACAAGACGCGCACCGTCTCCTCCCGCTTACGCGGGGGGCTCCTGGCCCAAGACCCACGACCCAAGACCCACACACTGGCGTGCGGGGCTCCTCCCGCCAGCTGAAGCTGGCGGCTCGCCAAGTCTCCAAGCCCTCAAGTTTCCAAGCCGCCTCCCCGCACCAACGTGCGCACGCTCTTCCGCCAGCTGACGCTCCCGGTTACTTAAGCGAATCAACAAGCGCCTTGGTACCAGCGGCATGCCGCCGTGATGTGTCTCCGGTGCGCCTATTCGCCACCGCCGGGGCGGTAAAGCCCGGGATCGTCCGTACCGTCGCCGTCCCAGTCGCCGGCCACGGGCAAGTCGCCCTCGCGGCCGAAGGAGATCACCTTGTCCTGCGGGTCGATGGTACGGTTGCCGTTGGTGTCCAGGATCCACTTGCCGGCGCGGAACACGGCCAGGTCGTCGATCCCGTCGCCGTCCCAGTCGCCCACCACGGGCAGATCGCCCGGGCGGCCGAACTGGACCACGGTCTCTTCGGCCGTCCAGCGCCCGTCGCCGTTGTCGTCCAGCTTCCACAGCCCATCGCGGAACACCCCGATGGTGGCCACGCCGTCGCCGTTCCAGTCGCCCACCAGCGGCACGTCGTGGCTGACGCCGAACTGAAACACGTGATCGATCACATCGGCCCGGGCCTGAGTGTCTGAGACGCGGCGCATGGTGCGATAGCCCACCGGGGCTTCCTGCGGCCGGGGTGGCAGGTTCTTCTCCTTGCCTTCGTTGCGGTTGTCGCGGTCCGGCAGGCCCGGCTCGGTGGCCAGGGCCACGGGGTCGTTGGGCCACTGGGGGCCGAAGATGCCGATGTCGGTCTTGAAATCTCCGTCCCAGTCACCGGTCACCGGCAGGTCGTGCTCATCGCCCAGCTTGGCCCAGAGGTCTTCGGCGTCCCACTGGCCGTTGCCGTTGGCGTCCAGGAACCAGTGCCCGGCCCGATACACGCCCAGGTCGCTCAGCCCGTCGCCGTCCCAGTCGCCCACCACCGGCAGCGCGTCGGCAGTGCCGAAGTGGAGCACCTTGGGCGGCTGGTTCTCGTCGGCCAGCAGGAGCCACTGACCTTGCCGCATTTGCTCCGGCTGTGGGATGGGAGCCGAAGCCTGGGTAAGCATGGTCGAGAATGTGGAAAACGAGGCCAGCGACCCGCGTGTGCGATCACCGCGGGGATGGCCCGCGTCGATCACGCTCAAGTGCCAGGTGTGCTGCTGGGGAGCTCCCAGCCCGCCCCCTACGAACGGAGGCGGCTGCACTGCCGGGGGATAGACCAGCAGGGAATCGAAAACCACCGGCGGGCCGGCGGTGAACAACGGGGGTTTGGGCAACTGAAGCCGCGTGATTTGCGTATCGAACGGTACCACGAAAATTTCCGGCGGCACCGGCGGAGGGGGGGGCGGCGGAGGCGGTTCCGGCGGCGGCACAAACTCGACCAGAATCTCGCTGAAATTGTTCTCCTGCGAGTGCTGGCCCGGCAACAACGCGATCTGAGCGATCCGGTCGCCGGGGTTGTCGGCCACGCCACCGGTGGTGCCGGGTGTGTCCACGCCGTCGTACCAGCCGCTGGGTT
>JALSGI010000168.1 GCA_026982835.1 Planctomycetota bacterium
TGAACTATCGCAAGGTATCGGGGCCCGTCTTCTGGGAAAAATCCTATCTGCTCACAAAAAAGTTTTTTTTGAGCCATTATCGTTTTGATGACATGCCCGTCACGGTAACGAATTCTCCTCGAAGTTATCACTGTTCAACACCCTGGAATTTTGCTGGCTTGAGATCCGAGGAATCAGGGGTTGTGTCCCTGTGTATCCAGTCCGATGTTCAACACCCTCGTTGCGAGGTGAAGTATAACCCGCAAGATCGCCGATTTGGTCAAGTACTGCGGACCGTCGTTCTTACGTATCCTCCTGCAGAAGGCGAGGCAACAAGCTGGGTTCTGGAGGCATCTTTTGATCCTGGGGCCGGATTCCTTTGCGTAGCGGTGAGAACCCATGACCTGGGTAAGCCACCATCCAAGATCTTTCGTGTGACCAAGGCAAAAGAGGTGGCTCCAGGCGTGTGGTGGCCCGTTCGAGCAGTCGTCGTGTATCTTGATTCCAAAGAGAGCGACGGCGGTTATTTCATCAAAGAAGCAGTGGTTACCCAACTGAAAATCGGCCCCCCGCCCGAAGGCCAGTTCGCATTGAAGTTCGACAAAGGGACAAAGTTTCACTATGAAGAGACTCTCGGCCCTTACTACGTGCTGCCCCAGGCACAAACGATCCACGTCACCCAGTTGCCGGAGCTTTATCAGCGGGTGGTGGCCGCTGCCCGGGAGGAAGGTGCAGCGGAAGAACCTGCCCGAGGGTGGCCCTGGTGGGGCTGGGCCCTGTTGGGGCTGGCTGCGGTGGCGGGGGGGTACTTGCTTTATCGCTTGTCTGTACGAAAGGCCGGATAAGGTATTGAGATTACTGGCTGCCATGTCCCTGTTGTGTGAAATACATTTGAGATAAGTTTCCATGGCGATGGCGTGTGTTTTTTGAGATAGGGATTGCATCGTTTGAGAGAAAATATGCAAAAGCGACCTGTGGCACCCTGAGCGAATGCTTGCGTAAGCGGGATTTCTCAAAAGGATATTTCCCGCCAGGCAGGGACATCCATGGGATTCAAAATGCGATTTTTAAGCCGCGTTTTTCCGGATGTGCTTGCTGCGCCGGCTCGGATCCCGGCCCGACAGGACCGCCCGAGTACGGCAAAGGTCTGCTGGAGGTGGTTGGGACACGCGGCGGGCCGGTGGGGTGTTGGCGTGAGCTTGGGCTGCCTGGTTCTGCTGCATGGGGCGGCGCTGGTTTCCAGCGCATGGGTTCACAGCCCGACGGTGGACGAGGTGGGCCATCTGGCCGGTGCGGTGGACTTCTGGACCACCGGGCACCTGGAGCTTTACCATGTCAACCCGCCGCTTCCCCGCGTGCTGGCCTTGCTGCCGGGAAGCGGGATGGACGAATCGTTCCGGATTCACATATCTGGGGGGCGTTTTTCAGACCGGGCGGAGTTTCCGGCCGGGCGGTGGCTTTTCCAGCAGCATCCGCACCGGGCTTGGCGTTTGCTGTTTCGGGCGCGGGTGGTGTCGGTTCTGTGGAGCGTGGCGGGGCTGGTGCTTTGTTTCGTGTGGGCCAAGGAACTTTTTGGCCGCTGGGGCGGTTTGCTGGCGGCGACTCTGTGGAGTTTTTCGCCCAATGTGCTGGGCTTCGGCTGGCAACTGGTGCCTGACGTGCCTGCTGCGACGGCGGGACTGCTGGCCCTGTATGCCCTGTGGCAATGGTGCCGCCGGGGAGGATGGAAGTGGACCTTGACCTGCGGTGTGGCCGTGGGCGTGGCCGTGCTGACCAAGTTCACCTGGCTGTTTCTGGGGTTGTTCTGGGTTGGGTGTGCTTTGGTGGTTGGGCTGGCATCTCCCCTGCGGCGATTGCGGGAAGTGCTAGGCCAGGTGGTGCTGGGCGGTTGTGTGGCGGTGGGCACGGTGAACACGGGGTACTTGTGGAAGGATGTATTCGTTCCTTTGGGGGATTTTCATTTTCGCACGCACCTGCTGGGCGGGGAGAGTGGAAATCGGCTTGCGCAACTGCCCGGGCTGGCCACCGTGCCGGTGCCGTTGCCCAAGCTGATGGTGCTGGGCGTGGATCGGCAGATGTGGGACTTTGAGCGGGGGCTGCGCTCCTACCTGCGTGGCAGGTGGCAGGAGCGGGGCTGGTGGTATTACTACCTGTACGCTGCCGCGATCAAGGTTCCCTTGGGGACCTGGGCTTTGGTGCTGATGAGCACGGTGAATTTTTTTCGGGTCGGCCACCCGCCGGGTCGCGGGGCCTGGTTGTTCCCCGCCTTGGGAACTGCTGCGGTGATGGTGCTCTTGTCGGTCCACAGCGGGTTTAGTCACCACTTTCGATACGCTTTGCCGGGTCTGGGACCGTTGTTTGTTTTCGCCGCAGGAGCCGTGGCACTTCCCCTGGTGGCCCCCTTGTGGCAGCGGTTGCTGGTGGTGGGGTGGCTGGGCTGGGCGGCCGTCTCCAGCGCAAGCGTCTTTCCCCATAGCCTGTCCTATTTTAATGAGCTGGCCGGAGGGCCGGAGGGCGGGGCGGAACACTTGCTGGATTCCAACATCGACTGGGGCCAGGACCTGTGGTATTTGCAAGGATGGTTGCGGCACCACGCATCGGCCGAGGAACCTGTTTATGTCGCCTATTTCGGCTTGATCTCGCCGCGGTGGTACGGCATCCGTTTTCGCCTGCCGCCGTCGGTCCCCACCCCTGGCACTTACGCCGTGAGCGTCAATTGCCTCTACGGCATCCGCTTTCCGATCTACGCCGGGGACGGGACGCGGGTGATCGAAACCCATGCCCAGTGGCTGCGGTATCTGCGGCCGGTGGCGCGGGCCGGATACTCCATCTGGATCTACCGGGTTTCGCAGCAGCAGGCCTACGCCCTGCGACGGCGCCTGGGGTTGTACGTGCCTGCGGAGAACGCACCTCCAAGCCGACAAAAGCCCGGGCGGTCTTCCTCGAACCGGGAAACTCGTCATGTCGCTCCCTGATTCCGTGCTGAAGCCTGGAAAAACGGACGAGGCGCCGGAAGTGCTGCTGTCGGTGCTGGTGCCAGTGTACAACGAGGCGGCCACGGTCGCCGAGTGCATCCGGCGCGTGCAGGCCGCACCTTACCCGAAACAGATCATCGTGGTGGACGACGGCTCGCAGGATGCCACTCCCGCCATTCTGGAGCGATTGTGCAACCAAGGGCTCATTGAGCTTTACCGCCACCAGCGCAACCGCGGCAAGGGGGCCGCCGTGCGGACCGCCTTGCAGTATGCCCGGGGCCGGTTTGTCATCATCCAGGATGCCGACTTGGAATACGACCCGCAGGAGTATCCCCGCTTGATCGAACCGCTCCGGCAGGGGAAGGCCCTGGCGGTTTACGGTTCGCGGTTCCTTGCCGACCAGGGATTGTATGCCCGCAAGGGGGTGTTGGGCCTGGGGGTGCGACTGCTCAACTGGCTGGTGTGGCGGTGGTACGGGGTGCGTTTGACCGACGAGGCGACTTGCTACAAGGCGATGTCGGTACAACTGATGCGAAAGCTCCACTTGGAGTGCGACGGGTTCGACTTCTGCCCGGAAGTGACGGCCAAGCTGTGCCGCCTGGGCGTGGAGATTCTGGAAGTGCCCATCACCTATCGTCCCCGCTGTGCCGCCGAAGGGAAAAAACTTTCCTGGCATCATGGTTGGCAAGCGATGCGCACGCTATGGCGCTTTCGGTGCTGGAGCCCCCTGCGGAAAAATCAACCGGAAATTCCCCAGGAGGTGGTCCGATGAAAATTAGCCGGGGAATCACCTTGGTCGAGTTGCTGGTGGTCATTGCGTTGCTGAGCATGTTGATGGGCCTGTTGGTTCCGGCCGTGATGTCGGCCCGCGAAGCCGGGCGGCGGACCGTGTGCCAGAACAACCTGCGGCAGTTGGGCACTGCGGCCTTGGCATTCGAGTCGCAGCACGGGTATTTTCCCAGTAACGGCTGGGGATTTCGCTGGGTGGGGGAGCCGGATCGGGGCTACGGGCCGCGCCAGCCTGGCGGTTGGATCTACCACTTGCTGCGTTACCTGGACCGCAACGACCTGGCCGACTTGGGGCGGGGGCGCTCCCCTGCCCAGCGGCGGCAAGAGCTGGCCCGGCTGATGCAAGTCCCCTTGCCCGTGCTGATCTGTCCCACTCGAGGCGTCCGCGGCTTGTTGCCCGCCCACCCGGCCACCCATCCCTACAATGCCCTGCCGGTGCCGCTGGTGGCTCGCACCGACTACGCCATCAACGAAGGGGATTTCATCCCCGCCGGGGGCCCCGGTCCCCCCACGCTGGCCCTGGGCGATGATCCCGGCTTTCCTTGGCCCAACGTCTCCCAAGTTACCGGCGTCAGCTACTTGCGGAGCCAGGTTTCGATGGGTCGGCTGCGGGACGGAGCCACCTATACTTACCTGATCGGCGAAAAGTACGTGGCCAGCGACCGCTACCACTTGAACACCGATCCCGGCTACGACCAGAGTCCCTACGCCGGTGTGGATCTGGACTTGAACCGCTGGACCAAAGATCCGCCGCGGCAGGACGGCTGGCAGTTGGGAGAACGCCTCTTCGGCAGCGCCCATCCGGATGCGTGTCAATTCGTCTTTTGCGACGGGCATGTGCAGAGCATCTCCTACCAGATCGATCCCCAGCTCCACCGCAGATTGGGCAACCGCAAAGACGGGCAGATCATCACTCCCCCCGAAGGTTGAGCTGGCCCCTTGCTTGCCTGCGGGGCAAGAAAAATCCGGGTTCTGAGGGCTTTTCGGATCAAACCGGCTGGCCGAAGCGTCTATACTTAGGGTAAGGAGAGGAGTGATCGGTCGCTTGGAATCCCTTGCAGCACAGGTGGCGCATGGCTTCCCCTTCA
>JALSGI010000169.1 GCA_026982835.1 Planctomycetota bacterium
CTACGAGTTCGGCCACGGTGCGGTTTTCGTCGGGTAAGGAACAAGGGGAAAAGTGTGGCTATTCCTCCTGGGCCACGGCGGTGCTGGACTGCTTGCCGGCCGGGCCGCGCGGGGTGGGCAAGCCGCGGCGGGAACCCGGCCCCTGCGTGGTGACGGTCATGCCCAGATGCTTGCGCACCTGGTACCACCAGCGGCTGGCCCGACCCTGGTGCCGGAGCACCCACGCCCCGGCCCACACCCCGCAAAGCACCAGCACCACGCTCCACAGGCCCCACAAACCCAGACGTACCAGTCCGGCCCGCACTTGGACCAGCGGATCCAGGGCTTCGGCTCGCTTTTCCTGCACCAGCACCACCCAGCCGGTGGACTCACGCCCCCAGGGGGCCGAAACCACCACCGGCTCCAGGGCGGCCAGCCACCGCCCGGCGAATCGCTTATCGGGGACCGGGTCCTGGTAATCGACCAGCACGGCCAGGCGTTCGGCTTCGGTGCCGGAGAGCTGTCCCTGGACAAGCCGAACGGCCCGCCGGGTGACTTCCTCGGGCAGATAAATCTGCGGCAGGGGGCTGCGCGAGCCGGCTTGTTTTTTTTGCCGCTGCAATTGGGCCAGGTAGGGGTGCTCCAACAGGGAGCCGGGACGGCCTTGGGAGCCGTCGGGGCGGCTGTCCGGCTTGGTGTCCACCAGGGCCGTGACCAGCTTCATGTCACCCTGATCGCGTTGCACTTCGGTAAAGCGGCCCAGCTCCACGGTCATGGCCAGGATACCCACCGGGGGGCCTTCTGGCCGCCTGGGATCGCGCACCGGGACCGAAAACGCCACCATCTGGTTACCCGTGGCCCGGGAAACGAACACCACCGAAAGGTGCGGGTGGGTGATGATCCCCTGGCCGGTGGTGCCCGGGGGAAAGTCGCGTCCCTGGCCGTGAAAGTAATCCCGATAAGCGAAGTTCCGGCCCAGCACGTTCCGGTCCAGCGGCACCCGGCCCAACTGCACCCCCGAGGCGGCGTTGACAAACCAACTGGTGCTGTCCAGGTTGGCGTGTCGAGAGCGGGCCTGGTGGAGCCACCGCTGCAATCGGGCCTGGGCGGCATTCCACTGCGGGGAGCCCACCTCCAGCAGGGCCAGCTCTTTGAGCAACTGCACCAGCTCCGGGTGCCGGGCTTCTTCTTGCAAGGCTTCCCATCGCTGCAGCACCTGTCCGGCCACCGCCTCGGCCACATACCAGGCGGCGAAGCGATCACTTTGCAAGGCCCGGCGGGTCAGCGCCTGGGCCGACTGGCCCAGCGTGGTGGAAAACCCCCGATAGACGAACACCCCCACCACGGCCAGCAGCAGCAACGGACCCAGCACCCCCAACACCAGCAGGGGACGCCGCTGCAATCGCCGCTGCCGTTGTTGAAAAGCTTCCAACACCGCCTGCACGGTGGGAAAACGTTTTTCCGGGTCCGGCTCCAGGCAACGCTGGATGATCTCGGCCAGGTGGCGATCCACGCCGGGCACCATTCGATGCACCGAAGGCAGGGGCTGGCTGCGGATCAACTCCCGGTAAGCACGCAGCCGCTGCCGCGTGTCGGAGGCGGCTTCCAGCCGGGACACGTTCTCCTCGGTCCGGTGCGGCGGCTCGCCGGTGAGCATGCAGTAGAGGATGGCTCCCAGGGCATAAACATCCCAGCGGGCGTCCGGCACCGCGTCGAAGTCGGCCTGCTCTGGGGCCATGTAGAACAGGGTGCCCAGGGCCGGGGTCTGTTCGTGCACCAGGCGCGCCTGGCCGAAGTCGCACAGCCGGGGGCGCCGATCCTGGTCCAGCAGCACGTTGGCCGGTTTCAGATCGCAGTGCAATACTCCCTTGCTGTGGGCGTGCAGCAACCCGGTGGCGATTTCGCGGGCGATGCGTACCGCCTCTTCCACCGGCAGGGGCCCATGCTGCTGGATGCGCTCTTCCAGCGACCCCTGCTCCAGGTACTCCATGATGTAGTAGGGGGGATCGGCCTCCTGGCCCACGCCCACCAACTGCACGATGTAGCGGTCCGAAAAGAGATAGGCCAGCTTTTCGACCTCGCGGGCCAGCAGCGACCAGTCCAGTCCGCTGCGGCGAGTGTAGAACTTGATGGCCACGCGGCGTCCCGTGGCGTGTTCCACGGCCACCCACACTTGCCCGTAGGCCCCCTGGCCCAAGAAGCGTTCCGGCTCGTAGCCGGGCACGGCCACTGGGGGTTGGGTAGGTTGGGCGCTTCGCGAGCGGGCCTGCTCGCGCTGCCGGGGATCCTGGGGCTGGGTGCGGTCCCAATTCATGCCAAACGATGCAAATTGGCGGGGCCCGGCCTTGGGCCAGGCATTTCTGCGGGGCTGCGCCGGCGTCGGCGGGGTGGGGTCTTGGCTCCGGGCAAGCATAAGCTCCCGCCGCCCACCGTATGTCCAGTATATCAGAGCCAGAGTAACACCGGCCAGCAAGGCCCAGACCACATGCCAAAGCGCATTGCCCGCTCCTAGGGGCAGAAAGGGCCACGTGCTGCCATCGCTGGCAGTGCCATCAACAAAGAACCCACTGGCCTGGACCACCGCCGCTGAGGCAGAGCAAACTCGGCACCCGGAGAATGCTCCCCTCCCACCCCACCACCGGCCGATGTGTAGCAACAGGCCCTCGCGGCGCTTTATCCTGGGAAATCAACGGGAAAGTAAAAAAGCAAAGCAAACAGCGCCTTCCAAGGAATCTCCACCGTGATAGCACTGATTCCCACCCTGATGGTCCTCTCCGGCGTGCTGGGCGGCACGGTGATTGTGGTGTGTCCCGGACCTTGGCAGCAGGAGCTTGCCCCCTGGGTCCAACAGCGAACCGCCCAGGGCCACCGCGTGGTGGTGCTGGCCTACCGGGGCGAAGCGGCCGCAGAGCTGGCCGCCCGGGTGCAGGCCCGACTCCGCACCACTGAAGGGGATCGCTATGTGCTGCTGGTGGGCGACGCTCCGCCGGGGCTGGAGGAGGCGGGCCGAGACGGTGCCGCCTCCGGTGCTTCGATGTTCCCCCGGCGCGCCGTGCCGATGTTCTACCGCCGCAGCCGCGTGGTGCCGGGTGTAAAGCACATCGCCACCGACGCCCCCTACGGCGACCTGGACGGCGACGACTGTCCCGAGGTGGCCGTGGGCCGCTGGAGCGTAAGCACCCGGGAGGAACTGCGCCAGGTGGTGCGCAAAACGCTGGCCTACGGCAAGCGACTCTCCGCGGTGGCCTCCCGGCCTGCAGAGCTTGTGTTCTGGGCCGGCCACGGCGGCTTTGGGCCGGTGACCGACCGCGTGATCCAACTCTGCACTCGCAGGGTGCTTGCCGGGGAGTTGCCGCCGGAGTGCCCCGTGAGGGTGCTTCCGCCCCATGCGGCAGTTTCCCAGGGCGATTCCCAGCAGCGGTCTGGCCAATTGCCTGCCGGGTCGGTGCGGTTTTGGGTTTACATGGGGCACGGTTTTGTCAGGGGATTGTCCCCCTTGCCGCAGCGATCCTGGACAGCAGAAAACTTGCTCGGCCCACACGCTCCTAAACCCAACGGCACCTTGGCCGTGTTGCTTTGCTGCGAAAGTGGCTATCTGGACCACCCGCTGCCTTGCCTGGCCGAGCAGTTGCTCCGGCACCGGGCCGGGCCGGCGGCCGTGCTGGCCGGGTCGCGGGTGACCATGCCCTACGGGATGGCCGTGCTGGGGCGCGGGCTGCTGCGGTATCACTTTGCCGCGGAGTCTGCGGCGGGGGAAAGCACGCTAGGGCGGATGTTCCTGGCCGCGCAGCGTCGAGCCTTCTTCCGCCCCGACATGCCCCCGGACGACGCACTCGCCTGCGTCATCGACCAGGCGGCCCGCTGGCTCAACATCCATCCGCACCTGAAGCGCGAGCGCTGCGAGCACGTGTGGTTGTTCAACCTGCTGGGCGATCCCACGCTGCCGCTGCCGCGCCTGCCGCGGCTGAAGCTCAAGATCCCCCCGCGGCTTGCCGCCGGGGAAGAAGTTACCTTGCAGGTGCGTTCGCCCCGGCCGGGCCGGATGCGGGTGCAGCTTTTCCGCCCGCTGGAGGTGCCGCTAGAGCGGCTTCGGCCCTCCAAAGACCCGGACCCCGCTGTCCAGAACAAGCAACGACTTGCCGCAGCCCCGGGCACAGCGGTGGAGGCTTCGCCCGAGAAACGGCGCGTGCTGGATCGGCCGCTTGCCCGAAAAATCGCCCCCGGGCAGGAAAACACCTGGGTGCCGGTGCGGCTACGGCTGCCGCAGCTGTCCTCGGGCCGATACGAGTTGCTGCTGCGCGTGGAAGGCTCCCGGGGAGCAGCCCGAGGCTGGGCCAGCGTCGAGGTGACGCCCGCTGCGGAACAAGCCGGAAGCCCCGCGGAAGAAATCGTTCCGAATTGAACTTCTCGAAAGTCGTTCAACTACGGGCTTGCGGTGCGCGGTTTGCCAAGTGCGGGCTGAGGGCGCGCGGCTGGCTGATTGCAAGAACCGACGCTTGTTCTCGCATTGGTGCGGAAGCACTCAGTGGCGAACCCCCGGGCTTTGTTCGTGTTTAGCGTGCCAGCAAAAAATGGAGCATTTCCAGAGCAAAAGAGTTGATTTTTGTCCGGCGAGCCGCGTGCGTCAGCACGCGGTTGGCGAGCCCCGGGCTTTGTACGTGTTTAGCAGGCTATCAATGATTTGTGTTTGTGCTAGAGGAGCTCCCTTGTGAGAATGCGCCCAACAAAACCAACACTCTTTTCCACTCCAGCGGCTCGGCGGGAGCCTCGCCCTCCCAGTCGCACCAATCGACGCTTGTTCTTGCATCGGAGCGGGAGCTCCTTGGGAGGGCGAACCTCCTGG
>JALSGI010000170.1 GCA_026982835.1 Planctomycetota bacterium
TCGGTTCCGCCACCCCCCAGGATACCGCGCCGCGGCAGCAGGAACAATCACCCCCCCAGCGACGGAGCTGCACTGTGCCCCGGGGGACGCTGCCGGGCGTTTCCTAGCGCCGCTTGCGGTCCAGCACCGGAATGGGGAACACCCGGCTGGGCACGTGTTCCCGCTCCATGATACGGCGAATCTTGGCCACCACTTCCGGGTGCTGGTCGGCTACATCGTGCTGCTCGCCGATGTCGTTTTCCAGGTCGTAAAGCTCGATTCGCAATCGGTTGCGTTTATTCCGCCGCATCAAGCCTTGCCGCACCCCTTTCCAGCGGCCCAGCCGCACCGCCTGCTGCCCGCCGTAGCCGGGAAACTCCCAGTACAAAAACTCGTGCTTCTTTTGCTTCTCCGGCTGGCCAAGCAGCGTGGGCAGATAGCTGATGCCGTCGATCCCCTGGGGCAATTCGGCTCCGGTCAGCTCGGCCAGCGTGGGCATCAGGTCCCAGAACGCGGCGATGTGATCCGTGGTGGTGCCTTGGGGAATCTTGCCCGGCCACGAGGCGATAAACGGCACGCGGATGCCGCCTTCGTACAGGCTCCCTTTCAGTCCCCGCAAAGGCCCCACGCTTTCAAAAAACTCGTAATCGACTTCGTCTTTCAGGTGCGTGGTGCCGTTGTCGGAGGAGAACAGGATGAGCGTGTTTCGGCGCAGCCCCAGCTCCTCCAGCAGGGCGACGATCTGCCCGACCTCGCGATCCAGCCGGGAGATCATCGCCGCGTAGGCCGCCCGCGGGGTCATGTGCGGCGTGTAGCCGTAGCCCCGCTGCCGCAAAAACGGCTTCTCCGGCCACCGGCCCAGATAAGGTTTCAATTCCTCGTCGGGTATTTGCAGGGCCACGTGCGGGATGGTGCTGGCGTAGTAGAGGAAAAACGGCCGCTGCTTGTTCGAGCGAATAAACTGAAGCGCCTCGCGGATCATGTGGTCCGGGGCGTAGTCGGTCCCCTTGAAGCGGGCATAAGAAGCCGGATCGTGCGGATCGGCTCCCTTGGGAAACGGCGCATGCCCGGGAACCGGCGGGTCGTTCTTCAGTCGCACCTTCTGGTGGTTGCGCCACAGGTGACCCGGATAGTAGCTGTGGGCATGGGCCTGGCAGTTGTAGCCGAAGAACAGGTCGAACCCCTGGCGGTTGGGATCGCCCGAGGTGCCGATCTGCCCCAGCCCCCACTTGCCGATGATGGCCGTGGCGTAGCCGCGGGTTTTGAGCATCTCGGCCACGGTCACTTCCTCCTCCGGCAGCGGCTCCTGGCCCCGGTACTCCAGTCCCCAGCGCTGCATGAACTCCCGGGAAAGTTGCGCCCGGCGATTGTTGCGGATATACGCGTGGCCCGGGTGCTTGCCGGTCATCAAGCAGCACCGCGAGGGAGCACACACGGCGTTGCCGCAGTAGTGCTGGGTGAACCGCATACCCTGGGCGGCCAGGCGGTCGATGTGCGGCGTGCGGATCTTCTTCTGCCCGTAGCAGCCAAGCTCCGCATAGCCCAGGTCGTCGGCCAGAATGAAGATGATATTGGGCAGGCGTTGTTTTTCCCCGGCCATGCTCTGGCGAAGACACACCCCCGGAGAGACGAGGGCCAGAATCAGCAGGGAGAGGATCAGTCGTTTCATGGGCGGATCTCCTTGGGGGAGGAAAGCACATGAGGCGGGAAGCGGCAGCCGCCGCAAAAGTTTCTTCTATCCTGAACGCTTTTCCGGGCAGGTGCAACGGTTTGGCTTGCGCCGTGCGCCGGAGCTTCCGCTCCGGGGGTTGGAGGCGTGGAGGCTTGGGGGCTTGGCGGCATGGCGGCATGGCGAGCCGCGGGCGTAAGCCCGCGGAGGAGCCCAAGAGCCCCCCGCGTTAGTGCGGGGAGAAACAGTATCGGCTTGCGCCGTGCGGCGTGCGGCGGTGCTTCCGCACCAGTGCGAGAAAAAGCGTCGATTCTTGCAACCGGCGAGCCCCGAGCTTCAGCTCGGGGAGGGCTTGGAGGCTTGGAGGCATGGGGGGCTTGGCGGCATGGAGGAGCCCAAGAGCCCCCCGCGTTAGTGCGGGGAGAGATTTCCGCAACCCAGCCGCAGAAGTGAGACCCGGAGCCGGCTTTAGCCGTCCGGAGAGCCGGCCCTTGCTTTTGCTTCCCAGGGGCTGACCCACTACTGTCACTCAGCTACCCATATAATGCCTGGGGCACATGCCCCCTCTGAGCACACGATGGCATTGTCGGCTCGGGGTTCTACCAAAGCCAACTGTGCCCTGCCGGTGGCCGGCTGCTCGTCCGTTATGGGGGAGAACGCAATGAACGCCTTTTGCAAGGGACTGGTCGAAGTCGTCCTTTCCGTCGTTTGCGGCGTGCTGTTCGCCTTGCCGTTTCTGCTGGTGTTGCGTTGGATTCTGGGCGAGGAGGCGGGCTCGTACTTCTGGCTCGTCGGTGCAATTATGTATCTGTTCCGGCCCCTGTGGGCCTGGGATGAAGAAGACCTGGACGAGCTGTTTCCCGAACGCATGACCCTGGAGGGGGACGAAATCGTGGAAGACCTGGCCCCAGAGAACCTTGCCACCCAGACCACCATCCATTACGAAATCCACGAACCGCAGGGCGGCCCGTACTCCGACTAATGGCCCGTCGCCGGTGTGCCAACGCTTCGGTTGGCTGAAAGCCGGTACTCCTTGTCCCGGGGGACTCTCTGCACTCCCCGGCCCATCGGCTATACTTGCCCTTGGCGAGTTTCCCACCGCCTGCCCAAGGGAGAACACCGATGGCCTCCTCCGAAGCCCTGGAGCTGAAGCAATACATCCGCGACATTCCCGACTTTCCCCAGCCGGGGATTCTCTTTCGGGACATTACCCCGTTGCTGCGGCACCCGGAGGCGTTTCGGGAAGCGATCCGCCGCATGGCCGAACACTACCGCCACGAGCGGATCGACGTGGTGGCTGCGGCCGAGGCCCGCGGGTTCATCTTCGCCGCTCCGCTGGCACTGGAGCTGGGGGCCGGTTTCGTGCCGATCCGCAAGCCGGGCAAGCTCCCCTTTGATACGCACGCGTTCCACTACGAGCTGGAATACGGCAGCGACGCCCTGGAAGTGCACATCGACGGCATCGAGCAAGGCCAGCGGGTGCTGGTGGTGGACGACCTGCTGGCCACCGGCGGCACGGTGGAGGCCTGCTGCAAGCTAGTGGAGCGTTGTGGGGCGGAAGTGGCCGGATGCGCGTTTCTGATCGTGCTCAAAGGGCTTTCCGGCTGGCAACGGATCGAGAAATACCGCCCCTGGGCCTTGATCGAGTACCCATAGCACTTCTCTGGCAGACACGAGCGGCCCCCCACAAAGGGAGAGCAAAACGGTGGTCCCGAACCGATAAAAGTGTTACGATGGGACTGCTGTTTCCGACGGCCCCCTGGTGGGGGACTTGGGCGGATTTCCCCAGAGGAAAGACCTGCCGGAACGGTTCCCTCCTTGTTTCAACACCCGCCTGAGATGCAACAGGAGACGCTCGATGAGTCATCCCCCGCGCCTGCCTCGCCGGATGGTTCTTAAAGGCCTGGGTGCTGCCGTGGCGTTGCCGTGGCTGGAGGCGATGATGCCTGCGCCGCTGTCGGCCGCCGCCCGCAGGGCCAGGCCCCCGGTGCGGATGGCCTTCGTGTTCGTGCCCAACGGGGTGATCCTCCCCCAGTGGAAACTCTCCTACGAGGGGAAACTCAAAGAGCTTTCGCCCACGCTGGAGCCGCTCTCGGGGGTGAAGGAGCACCTGCTGGTGCTGACGAACCTGATGCACGACAACGCCCGGGCCAAGGGGGACGGTCCCGGGGACCACGCCCGCTGCTCGGCCGCCTTCTTGACCGGAGCGCATCCGTACAAGACCTCCGGGGCGGACATTCGCAACGGCATTTCGGTCGATCAATTCGCCGCCCAGCGGATCGGCAAGGTCACGCGGTTTGCGTCGCTGGAGTTGGGTTGTGATGTGAGCCGCACCACAGGCAGTTGCGACTCCGGCTACAGTTGCGCCTATGTGACCAACATTTCCTGGAAAAGCCCCACCCAGCCGGCGGCCAAGGAAGTGAATCCCCGGGCGGTGTTCGAGCGCTTGTTCGGCTCGCCGGAGAAGGGGGGGCGCGCACGGCGGCGGCTGCAATACCGCCTGAGCGTGCTGGACTTTGTGGCCGAACAGGCCCGCGACCTGCGCCGCCGCGTGGGCCAGAAAGACCGGCAGAAACTGGACGAGTACTTCACCAGCATCCGCGAGATCGAACAGCGGCTGCTGCGCAGCGAAAAGGAAAAACACGAGCGGTTCGGTCCCCGGCCGCCGATGGACCTCCCGCCGGGAGTGCCCCCGGACTATGCCGAGCACATCCGGCTGATGAGCGATTTGCTGGTGCTGGCCTTCCAGACCGACAGCACCCGCATTGCCACGCTGATGCTGGCCCGGGCCGGCTCCAACCGCACGTTTCCCACGGTGGGCATCAAGGAAGGCCACCACTGGCTCTCCCACCACCAGAACAACAAGCAGAAGATCGAAAAGCTGGCCCGGATCGACCGCTTCTACATCCAGCAGTGGGCCTACATGCTGGAGCGGATGAAGCGCATCCAGGAAGGCGACGGCACGCTGCTGGACAACGTGATGGTCCTCTACGGCAGCGGCATCAGCGACGGCAACCGGCACTGGCACCACGACCTGCCCGTGCTCCTGGCCGGCCGCGGCGGGGGGACGCTGGCCACGGGCCGACACATCAAGTATCCCAAGCAACTGCCGCTGACCAACCTGTTCCTCTGCATGCTGGACCGCATGGG
>JALSGI010000171.1 GCA_026982835.1 Planctomycetota bacterium
TGCGTGAGGCCCGCGGCCAGTTCCGCCGCGTGCTGATTGTGATCGAGGGCGTCTATAGCATGGACGGCGACATCGCCCCGTTGCCGCAGTTCATCGAGCTGAAAAAGAAATACAAGGCCCTGCTGATGATCGACGAGGCCCACTCCATCGGCGTGCTGGGCCGGCATGGCCGCGGGATCGGCGAGCACTTCGACGTGGATCCGGCCGACGTGGACATCTGGATGGGCACCATGAGCAAGTCGCTAGGCTCTTGCGGCGGCTACATCGCCGGCAGCCGCGCGCTGGTGGAGTACCTGAAATATACGGCCCCGGGATTCGTCTATAGCGTGGGCATTCCCCCTGCCGCGGCGGCTGCGGCGCTGGCCTCGTTGCAGGTGTTGCAGCGGGAACCACATCGGGTGCAGCGGCTGCACCAGCGTGCGCGGTTGTTCCTGGAGCTGGCCCAGAACCGGGGCCTGAACACCGGCTTGAGCCAAGGCACGCCCATCGTGCCGGTGATCCTGGGCAATTCGCTGCTGAGCTTGCAGCTTTCCCGGGCGCTTTACCAGCGGGGGGTGAACGTGCAGCCGATCCTGTATCCGGCCGTGGAGGAGAACGCCGCCCGGCTGCGTTTCTTCATCACCTGCACGCACACCGAGGAACAGATCCGCTACACGGTGGAGGCGATGGCCGAGGAGCTGGCCCGGCTCACTGCTGCCCAGCAACAGCCGCTGGCCCCGGAAAAAAGCGGCTAGGAGGAGCTCTTTGGCCGGTGCGTTTTGGCAAAGGCCGCGGCATGTGCCCAAAGACGGGCAGCAAAGGTGGCGAAGTCCAGCTCCGCGCAAGGGGAGGAAAAACGGCCCTTTTTGCCTTTTGAAGAATCTGTAAGCAGCATGCTTACTCCGTCGTAGAGCCGTTCCCGCAATAGCCTGGAAAGCAGCAACTCGTACCGCCTGGCATAAGATGCATCGCGGAACTCGGGGAAGACGGGGAAGTGTGGCTCTTTCACGCCGACGGGGGTGCGGGACCGGGGGCAGTCTTCCAGCAGAAAAACAAATCCCAGCCAGGGGCGAGGAGAACCGCCGAAGGCTCCTTCTCGGTAGGCGGTCCAGAGATCCGTAGCGTTGCCCAGAGCTTCTTCGGCCCGGTTGTTGAAATTGTTACCAAAGGAAGGTCCCACCTGGGCCTTGAATTCGATAATGGCCAGTAGTTTCCCCTGGACCACGGCCAGCAAATCCCAGCGTTTTTCCGGGCGGAAATAGCCGGGAAGTTCCAGTCGGCGGTTCCAGAAGACATCGGCTTCGGCCAAGCCAGCGTCCAGAAGAATATCCCGGCAAAGCAGCACAAAGCCGTCCATGTGCTTTCCGCCGGTTACGGCCGCCCGGGCCCCGCGGTCTTTGGTGCCGGAAACAGTGCCTTGAGCGCGGGCCTGTTTTTCCCGGGTAAGCCAGAAATGCTTTACGGCCCGGCCCACGCGTCTATTCACGTCCCGAAGCATGAAGCTGCACGGTCGCTGGAGTCAAAAGTCCCTTTTCCCCCACGATCCGGCGGTAGGCCCTCTGAAGGTATTTCCCATCAATCTCGCAACCGATCGAATTGCGGCCATTCAGCATAGCGGCCAGGGTGGTGGTGCCCGTCCCCAGAAACGGATCATACACCGTATCCCCAACAAAGCTGAACATGCGCACCAGCCGGATAGCCAGTTCCAAGGGAAAGGGAGCCGGGTGCTCTCGGGTGGAAGCTCCCGTGATTCCAGTCCACACCTGCTGGAACCAGGCCCGGTGGTTTTCTTCGGAAATAAGGCTCAGGATGCGGGTGGCCACGTCGGGGCTGCGGTATCCCCCCGGCTTGCGCTGCATGAGGATAAACTCGATATCATTTTTGATCACCGCGTTGGGCTCGTAAGGTTTTCCCAGAAATCCGGCCCCATTGCCCGTAACTTCGTAAGCCGCGTTGGCAATCTTGTGCCAGATGATCGGGGCCAGATTATCGAAACCCAACCGGCGGCAGTGTTCCTGGATCGAGGCGTGCAGCGGCACCACCGTGTGGCGCCCTTTGTTTTTCCGCCGGGAAAGGCACACGTCCCCCACCACGCAGATTAACCTTCCTCCGGGAACCAGGGCCTCGAAACAACGCTGCCACACGCGGTCCAGTTGGACAAGAAACGCTTCGTAATCCTGGCAGTGCCCCAGTTGGCCCGGGATGGGCCGGTACTCCTTCAGCGTCCAGTACGGCGGCGAGGTCAGGACCAGGTGCACCGATTCCGGTTCCAGGGAAAAGTCCCGAGCGTCGGCCAGGTGCAAGTCGTGTCGAGTGGGGATGCGGCTAAGGGACTCCTCGATCAACCCCATGAGCCGACGATCCTTGGCAATTGCCGGCAGTCGGGTCTGGGGACTCCGGATGTGCCGGAGCTCCTGGGGCAAATAATCTTCCAAAGGACAGGATTTCACAGGCGGCATGGTTTTTGTGGTTCCACAGGCCCGGCCGCAATCCTCGGTATTGCCTCCCCACATCGCATCTCCGCCAATTGCTGCCTAATATGGCATCTCCTTGCCAGGTGGTCTAGCAGGGGTGCCGGGAGAACCGCTCCACGGCTTGCCTCGAAAGCCGAAGCAGCTTGCCCCAGGAAAACGAAAAGAACTTGGACTTTTTCTGGATTTTTCCTAATTTGTACCTGTTCGCATGAGTCGGCTATAATTATTCCCGCGGTTTGGAACTTTTTTGGGCTTTTTCCGCTACGGGCGATTTGGGGAGGGAAGCATGTCTGGTCCGGTGTGTCCTCGGTGTGGCTCCGCGCTGGTGCAGCTTTCCGGTTCCTCGGCCCAATGCCCGGTTTGCACGGCCACCGGGGGAGCCGGGCCCGGAGGGCCGGAGAGTGCCGGCGGAGCGGGATTGCTGCAAGGGTTGGATCAGTTGCAGCAGCCCGCATCCTCGTCCCCGGCCTCGGCAGGAGCTGGCAGCCCGTTCCCGGCGAACCCTGTTCAGCCCTTGGCAGTTTCCGGAAACCCCGGCTCCCCGCAAGCCTGGCCTGCCGCAGCCGGCACGGCAGGAGCTTCTTCCGGCCAGCCGGTGTGGCTGTGGGTGGCGGTGGCTCTGGCCGGGATCAGCCTGGTGGGGATGGCCGTCGGCATGGTGGTGTTGAGCCTGCGCGACTCGTCACCGAAGGATCGCTCCGTGGCCCAAACCACCTCGGACGATCCGGCCCCATCGTCCTCCCAAGACACGCAAAAGCCGCCCCCGTCCTCCGACTCCTCCGAGAAACCGAAGCAAGCAGCCGCCTCGGGACCGCCTCCAGGGGATGCTTCGGCCCCAGGGACCGGAGCCGGAACCCAGCCATCTTCCCCCGGTGCGATGTTCCCAGGTTTGCCAGGAGGAGCGGCTCCGGGAGCCGGCAGCGTGCCGATGGGAGCGTCATCTCAGAAACCCGGCGTGCCAGATCAGCCTCCGCTGCCGTTTCCGGGTGGTGCCAACCCGGGCCAGCCCGGTCCACCCGCTGGGAGTGCCATTCCGGGGGTTCCCGGCCCAGGCGGTGCCCAGCCCCCGGGCGTGCCGGAAGGACCGGCGACCGTACCGGGGAACATCCCGGGAGCTCCCGGCTCGTTTCCCATGCCGGGCTCGCCCCCGGATGCGGGATCTTTCCCGCCCGGTGCGGTGCCTGGGGCAAGCCCCGGAGTCGGCTCGAAGGGAGCCAAGCTGCGGGAGGGGGATTTTGCCTCCCGCAACCGGAAGATCCGCCGCAAGGTGCTGCGGGAAAGTGGGGGTGATGAGCGCACCGAGCAGGCGGTCCAGGATGCCCTCAAATGGCTGGCAGAGAACCAGCGTCGCAACGGTTCCTGGACGCTGAACCGCGGACGCAACCCCGGCGAACGCAAAAAAGCCGACAACGCCGCCACCGGCTTGGCGCTGATGGCCTTTCTGGGCTCCGGGCATACCCCCCGCAGCGGCAGGTACTCCAAGAACGTTCGCCGCGGACTGCACTTTTTGCTCAAAAAGATGGACCGCAAAACCGGCAGCCTCCGCGATCCGGGCGGCAATATGTACTCCCACGGCATCTGTGCCACGGCCTTGTGCGAAATCTACGGCATGACCAAAGACCCCGGGCTGCGCGCCCCGGCCCAGGCAGCCGTCAACTACATCGTCTTTGCCCAGGATCCTCAAGGGGGAGGCTGGCGCTACGGCCCCCGGCAGCCGGGTGACACTTCGGTGGTAGGCTGGCAGCTGATGGCCCTCAAAAGCGCCAAGCTGGCCGGACTTCATGTCCCGGAGCAGACGATCCAGAAAGCCGTAGCCTTCCTGGATTCGGTGCAAACCCAGCAGGGGGCCTTCTACGGCTACCTGGCCGAAAAGAACCAGCGCAAGCCCGCTACCACCGCCATCGGCTTGCTGTGCCGCTTCTACACCGGCTGGGATCCTCACGATCCCCCCTTTGCCAAGGGGGTGCAGTACCTGCTCCAGACCCAGCCCAGCCACCTCCGCGAGCCCTATTTCTTCTATTACGCCGCCCAGGTGATGTACCAGTACGGGGGCAAGGAATGGGACAGTTGGAACGAGAAAATGAAAAAGTTCCTCCTGGAAACCCAGGAAAAGGAGGGCTACCAGAAAGGGAGTTGGTACTTCGACTCCTGGACCGGCAAGCAGGGAGGGCGCCTCTACTGCACGGCCATGGCCTGCATGACCCTGCAGGTCTATTACCGCTACTCGCCCATGGCCCGATACCACCACGGCGAACAGGACCCGCAATGAGTCCCCTTTTGCCGGCTTTTTCGGGGTGGCGGGCCTTGGCGGCAGGGGTTTGTTTTCTACCGGTGGCAGGATAC
>JALSGI010000172.1 GCA_026982835.1 Planctomycetota bacterium
CCACGACACCCGGCGGCGGTTCGACGTGCGGTTTTACCTGGTGGCCATCGCCTTCTTGCTGTTCGATGTGGAGCTGTTGTTTCTGTATCCGTGGGCCGTGGCTTCCCGCGACCCCGGCGGCGTGGACGCGGCCGTGCAGAGCGGCTGGATCAGCTCGCGCGGGCTGGTGTTTGCCGAGGCGATGGTGTTCGTGGGCCTGCTGGCCCTGGGCCTGGTTTACGCCTGGCGGCGAGGAGTGTTCCGATGGCGGTAGAACTGCCCGAGGGCGTGGTGCTGAGCCGCTTGGACGCCCTGGCCAACTGGTGCCGCAAAAACAGCCTGTGGCCCATGCCCTTTGCCACCGCCTGCTGCGGCATCGAGCTGATGGCTACCGCGGCCAGCCGGTACGATCTGGCCCGGTTCGGCGCCGAGGTGTTTCGCTTCAGTCCCCGGCAGGCCGACCTGATGATCGTGGCCGGCCGCGTGGTGATGAAAATGTTGCCGGTGCTTCAGCGCATCTGGCTCCAGATGCCCGAGCCCAAGTGGTGCATCTCCATGGGCGCCTGCGCCAGCACCGGCGGGGTGTTCGACACCTACGCCGTGGTGCAGGGCGTGGACCGCTTTCTGCCGGTGGACCTGTACATCCCCGGATGTCCGCCACGGCCGGAACAGTTGATCCAGGCGGTGATCGACTTGCAGGACAAGATTCAGGCCGAGGGCACTCTCTCGGGCCGGGAGTTTCAGCGTCCCTGGACCGAGGTGCGTCGCAGGGTATTCGAGCCGCAGCCGCTGGTGCAACTGGAAGTGCCGCAGGCGCTGCGCAAGCAAACGACCGACCAGAACTGAGGGTCGGCTTGCGCGGTTGCGCCGTGCGGCTTGCGCCGGAGCTTCCGCTCCGGTGCACGAAAAAACGCTGTTTAGTGAGCCCGCAGCGTAAGCTGCGGGAGTGGGAGGGCGAGGCTCCCGCCGAGCCGAAGAAGCAGAGAAAGTTAGCCACACCGAAAAGCGTCAACACAACCAACGGCGAACCGGGAGCCCCGCACGTTAGTGCGGGGAGACCGGCACCGTAACGACCACAACCGGTACCAACCGCAAGCTCACGCTTGCGGCTCGCTGGTGCATGAACAAACGTCGATTAACACACTAACGGCGAGCCGCCGGCGCCGGCCGGCGGTTGTGAGACAACATCCGTAAGCGGAATCAACCGCGTGCTCACCGCACGCGGCTCGCCAAACAAGCCCCTTGTGGCGTAGCACCAAGCCATGAACGACCGTCCCAGCTACGACGAACAAACGCAACAGAAGCTTCGGGAAGCGTTCCCGCAGTTCCCGCTGAGCACGTTCCGCGGCCAGTTGCGGATGATCGTCCCGGCCGCGGAGCTGATGCCCACCATGCGCCGACTCAAGGACGAGTTCGGCTTCGACATGCTGGTGGACATCACCTGCGTGGACTACCTGCACTACCGGGGGGCCAAGGACCGCTTCGGGCTGGTGTATCTGCTGGCCAACACCCAGGAGAATCAGCGACTCACGGTGCGGGTGTTCCTCAACGAGCCGGAGCTGACCGTGCCCAGTGTGTACCCGCTGTGGAAAGCCGCCGACTGGCTGGAGCGGGAGGTGTGGGATATGTTCGGCATCCGCTTTGCCGGCCACCCGGACCACCGCCGCATCCTGCTGCCGGAGGAGTTCACCGCCCACCCGCTACGCAAGGACTACCCGCTGCAAGGCCGTGGCGAGCGTCACAACTTCCCGGTGCTCACCCGGCCGGAAAGCTAGGGGGTGGTGGAGGCTTGGAGGGATGAGGCTTGAAGGAGTGAGGAGGTGCTACCGCACCGGTGCAGGAACAGAACGTGTTTGTTGGAAACAACGTGCATGATGAAACCACGGCTCAGCAGGAGCTTCGCCCTCCCGGAGCTTCCGCTCCGGAGCAAGAAAAAGCGTAAATGACACAAATGGGAGGGCGAGGCTCCCGCCGAGCCGAAGAAGCGGAGGAAGTTAGCCGCACCGAAAAGCGTCAACACAACCAACGGCGAGCCGCCGGCGCCGGCCGGCGGTTGTGAGACAACAACCGTAAGCGGAATCAACCGCGTGCTCATCGCACGCGGCTTGCCGGACGGCGCGACCGCCGGTTGCCCAAACGCCAAACGGAGTCACCTGCAATGCCGGTAACCCAGGCCCCGTTCCAGACCCGAAACCTGGCCCGCGACGAGGCCCAAGAGTACGTCTGGACGCTCAACTTCGGCCCGCAGCACCCGGCCACGCACACCACGCTGCGCATCGTGCTCAAGCTGGACGGGGAACGGGTGCTGGACGCCATGCCGGATATCGGCTACCTCCATTCCGGCTTTGAAAAACTGGGCGAGCACCTGGACTACAACCAGTACGTCACCGTCACCGACCGCATGAACTACATCTCCCCCATGGCCAACAACGTGGCCTGGCACCTGGCGGTGGAGAAGCTGCTGGGGCTGGAGATCACCCCGCGGTGCAAGTACGTGCGGATGCTGGTGGCCGAGCTGGCCCGCATCTCCGACCACCTGCTGTGCTGCGGGGCGATGGGGCTGGACCTGGGGGCGTTTACCGTCTTTCTCTACGCCTTCTACCAGCGGGAGCGGATCTACGACATCTTCGAGACCCTCTGCGGGGCGCGGTTCACCAACAGCTACACGCGCACCGGCGGCGTGATGCACGACATCACCCCGCAGGTGATCCAGAAGGTGCGCGAGTTTGTGCGCACCTTTCCCCGCACGCTGGCCGATATGGAACGGCTGCTGCACCGCAACCGTATCTTTATCGACCGCACCCGCGGCGTGGGCGTGCTGAGCAAGGAGGAGGCGATCAACTTCGGCTGTTCCGGACCCGTGGCCCGGGCAAGCGGCGTGACCCGCGACCTGCGCAAGGACGAGCCCTACCTGGCCTACCAGGAACTGGACTTCCAGGTGCCCTGCGCCACCGAAGGGGACTGCCTGGCCCGATACCTGGTCCGCATCGAGGAGATGAAGGAGAGCCTGAAGCTGGTGGACCAGATCGTGGAGAACATCCCCCCCGGGCCGGTCAACCTGGACATGGACCAGCGGGCCATCATCCCGGGCAAGGACCAGGTGTATCAGTCCATCGAGGGGCTGATTACCCATTTTGAGCTCATCATGTGGAACCGGGGGCTGGAGGTGCCCTGCGAGGAGTGCTACCACGCCATCGAGGCTCCCAACGGCGAGCTGGGCTTTTACCTGGTGGGGGACGGCACGCCTCGGGCCTATCGGGCCCGCTGCCGCCCGCCCTCGTTCATTCACTTTGCCCTGTTCCCGCATTTGATCCGCGGGCACACTTTGAGCGACGTGGTGGCGGTGCTGGGCAGCTTGAACATCATTGCGGCGGAGCTGGATCGGTAAAGCGCCCTTCCCCAGGCGGAGCATATGGTCATGACAAGCGGAGAATCGGCGGCCCCGGTGGCCGAGTTTCGGGTGCTGAGCCCGGAGATGATCCAGGAGATCAAAAGCTACTTTCCCCGCTATCCCACGCGGCAGGCGGTCACGTTGCCGGCGCTGCATGTGGTGAACCGCCACTTGCGCTATGTGCCGCTGGAGGCGGTGGAGGAGGTGGCCCGGCTGCTGGAACTCCCCCCGGCCCAGGTGCAGGATACGCTGAGTTTTTACGGCTTTTTCAAGCAGGACGCCCCGCACGGGCAGGTGCGGGCCTGGGTGTGCCGCTCGCTCAGTTGCGCCCTGCGCGGCGGGGAGGAGGTGCTGGAACACATGTGCCGCCGCCTGGGCATCCGGCCCGGCCAGACCACTCCCGACGGGAAGCTTACGCTGGAGTTTGCCGAGTGCCTGGGGGCTTGCGAGTACGCCCCCTGCATGCTGGCCGGCGAGCAGTTGCACCGCTGCCTGGATGCGGAAAAAGCCGACCAGTTCCTCGACTCCCTGGGCGTGCAGCCTGCCGCGGGAAACGGCGACCAGCCTCCTGAAACCGAAACACCGCACACCGACGGTAACGGCCAGCCGCCAGTGTGAGGCGGCTTGCGCCGTTGCGCCGTGCGGCTTGCGCCGGTGCTGCCGCTTTGGAAGCTTGGAGGCATGAGGGCTTGGAGGAATGAGGAGGTGCTACCGCACCAAGTAGGAACGAAACGTATTTGTTAGAAACACCGTGCATGGTGAAACCGCGGCTCACCAGGAGGTGAGCCTTTCCGGAGCTTCCGCTCCGGTACACGAAAAAACGCTGTTTAGTGAGCCCGCAGCGTAAGCTGCGGGAGTGGGAGGGCGAGGCTCCCGCCGAGCCGAAGAAGCAGAGAAAGTTAGCCGCACCGAAAAGCGTCAACACAACCAACGGTGAGCTGCCGGCGCCGGCCGGCGGTTGTGAGACAACATCCGTAAGCGGAATCAACCGCGTGCTTACGCACGCGGCTCGCCACGACGAACACAACGCCGCACCGGCGCAAAGAGCAAACGCTGATTGGCACACCAACCCGACACCCCAACGGAGGAAACCTCAACCGTGGCCGAGTTCGAACCCGTGCTGCTGGCCAACGTGGGCATCGAGGAGAGCTGGACCCGCCGCGTGTATGAACAACGCGGCGGCTATCAGGCCCTGCGCCGCGTGCTGCGGGAAATGAGCCCCCGGGAGGTGGTCGAGCTGGTCAAAGCCAGCGGGCTGCGGGGCCGCGGCGGGGCCGGTTTCCCCACCGGCGTGAAGTGGACCTTTCTGCCCAAGGACCACCCCGGCCCCATCTACTTCTGCCTCAACGCCGACGAGAGCGAGCCGGGCACGTTCAACAACCGCATCCTCATGGAAGAAGATCCC
>JALSGI010000173.1 GCA_026982835.1 Planctomycetota bacterium
GGGAGCCTTGCCGATGGTAACAAAAAAGCCACGGTCCCGGAGGGGGCCGGGACCGTGGGCGGAGGAACACTCGCTACGGAAGGAGGGGTTTAGTGGCAGCAGCTCGGTTCCGGGGCACAGCAGGCCGGTTCCGGCTCACAGCAGGCAGGCTCGCAAGCGGGCTTGCAGCAGCGGTGGTGGTGCAGCAGCCGATGCAGCCAGTCCTTGAGCCGGTGCAGCGGGCGGGGACGGCAGCAGGGCTCGCAGCACGGTTCCGGCTCGCAGCACGGTTCCGGCTCGCAGCAGGCCGGCTCGGGAGCACAGCAAGCCGGCTCGGCAGGCTGCTCGCAGCAGCTCGGCTCAGGGGCACAACAACCATGGCCGTGGTGGCCCAGCAGGCCCTCCAGCAACCCGGCTTCCGCCTGGGCAGCCGAGCCCAGCACCAGGCCGACCAACACAAAAGCGGGCAGTACGAAACGCTTGGTCATGGGGTTCACTCCTGTTCACGAAGACACAAACGGACCATGGGGACGTGCAAAGAGCACGGGGTTTGCACAGTTTTGCTTTCCTGTGCGGTTTTCCTACCTTCTTTTTTCGCCCTTGTGCTTGCATAGCTTTAGCAAGAATTGAAAAACAGGAAAAATAGGCTGTTTGCGGGGCCGCGACGACTCCACGGCTCCCAAAAAGCCGTCCGGAGCGATTTTTCCGCTTTTGCTGCCTCAAGGGGCACTGGCTCGCACGCCCCCCGGCCCGATATGATGGAAAAGTGCCCCTCCACCGAATCGGCTTGTGCAAGGAGGCACCCGGTGAGCACACTAGATATGGTCATCTGGGGCATTGCCGCGTTTGTGGCCCTGGTGGGCCTGAGTCGCTTGGCCACGGGCTTTCGCGCCCAACTGGCCCGCGAACTAACCCACCACGTGCACCAGGCAAACACCCCCAAGGAGCAGCAGGACGGCCCCTCGGCCAGCGATCAGTAGTCCATGACTGCCAAAAAACTCTACATCGAAACCGTCGGTTGCCAGATGAACCTGCTGGACAGCGAGCTGGTGGTGGCCAGCTTGCGCCGGGCGGGGTACGAACTGGCCTCCTCGCCCAAGCGGGCCGACGTCATCCTGTTCAACACCTGCAGTGTGCGCCAGCACGCCGAGGACAAGATCTACAGTGCCCTGGGACGCCTCAAGCATCTCAAGCGCCGCCACCCGCACAAGATCATCGGCGTGCTGGGCTGCATGGCCCAAAAGGACCAGCGGCTGATCTTCCAGCGGGCGCCGTATGTGGATTTGGTGGTGGGGCCGGGCCAGCTCCATCGCGTGCCGGAGCTGATCCGGCAGATCGAGCAAGGCTCCGGACCCAAGCTGGAGGTGAGCCTGGACCGCACCGCCGGCCCCCAGGCCCAGGTGGCCGAGAGCTTTGTCAGCTACGATCCCCTGCGCGATCCGCAGATGCGGCCCACCCCCTACCAGGCCTTCGTGCGGATCATGATCGGCTGCGACAAGTTCTGCACCTACTGCATCGTGCCCAAGGTCCGCGGCCCGGAACAGTCCCGCCCCCCCGAGCACATCCTGGCCGAAGTGCGCCGCCTGGCCGACGAAGGCTGCCGAGAGGTGACGCTGCTTGGCCAGACGGTCAACAGCTACAAGTATCGCCAGGGCGAGCGCACCGTCACGTTGGCCGAGCTGCTGGAGAGGGTCCACCAGGTCGAGGGGATCGACCGCATCAAGTTCGTGACCAACTTCCCGCTGGACATGACCCAGCCGCTGCTGGAGGCAGTGCGGGCGCTGCCCAAAGTGTCGCACTACCTGCACGTGCCGGCCCAAAGCGGCTCGGACCGCATCCTGCGGCGGATGAAACGCGGCTACACGGTGGCCCAGTACCGCGAAATGCTCCACCGCATCTACGACACCGTGCCCGAGGCGGCCGTCACCAGCGACTTTATCGTGGGCTTTTGCGGCGAAAGCGAAGAGGACTTCCAGCAGACCGTGCGCCTGGTGGAAGAGGGCCGATTCAAGAACAGCTACATTTTCAAGTACAGCCCCCGCCCCGGCACCAAGGCCCATCAGCTCTACGCCGACGATGTGCCCGAGCAGGTGAAACGCCGCCGCAACAACGAGCTGCTGGCCGTGCAGAACCGCATCAGCCTGGAGTTGAACGAACGGTTCATCGGCCGCCAGGTGGAAGTGCTGGTCGAGGGGCCCAGCAAGGCGGCCCAGAAACAGGCCCAGCACGGCGAAGGCCCGCTGCAACTGTGCGGCCGCACCTTGTGCGACCGCATCGTGGTGTTCGAGGGCAATCTGCGCCAGGTGGGGCAGATTTTGCCGGTACGCATCTATGATGCCACGCCGCATACGCTGTTGGGCGTGGTGGTCACCCAGCACGTGGGCCCGGAGGTGTACGTGCTGCAATAACCCGCACAGACGGCAAAGCCTGCACGGGGGCGTTCCACGGGGACGGTTTCCCTTGGGGGCGGCGACCTATAATCCCCTAGGGGCATCGCCGGTGCCGGCGGCGAGCCGGTTCTGGCGCAATCCAGCCACTGTTTGGAACAAGGAGCGCATCTTGGACCGACCACCTGCTGCCGATTCGACCCCCTTGCCCGAGGGCCAGGCGGAACGGTTACCCTCGGCCCTGGATCCGCGCAAGGCCGAGCTGGTGGAGCGGATCAAGGAAGTGGCCGAGAAGCTGGGCCGCGATACGATCAGCCGGGGGGACCTGAAGATCCTGGCCCGGGCGCTGCGCGAGCTGCGCTATGCGTTCAAGGTGTTCGGCCCCTACCGCCGCCAGCGCAAAGTGACAGTATTCGGCTCAGCCCGCACCCGACCCGAGGCGCCCGACTACCAGCTGGCCCTGGAGTTCGGCCGCCGCATGGCCCGGCACAACTGGCTCGTAGTCACCGGCGCCGCCAGCGGCATCATGGAGGCCGGCCACCGCGGTGCGGGCCGGGAGCACTCGATGGGCATCAACATCATGCTCCCCTTCGAGCAGTACGCCAACCCGGTCATCGCCGGGGACCAGAAGCTGGTGCACATGAAGTATTTCTTCACCCGCAAGCTGCTGTTTGTCAAAGAGTGCGACGCCGTGGCCCTGTTTCCCGGGGGCTTTGGCACGCTGGATGAGTGCCTGGAGGTGCTCACGCTGCTTCAGACGGGCAAGCGGGACATGGTGCCGGTGGTGATGCTCGATGCTCCCGGCGGCGACTACTGGCACCACTTCCAGCAGTTTGTGCGCTGCTGCTTGCTGGATCGGGAGATGATCTCCCCGGCCGACCTGGCCCTGTACAAGATCACCAGCCGGGTGGATCAGGCGGTCCAGGAGTTGTTGAGCTTTTACCGCGTGTATCACAGCATGCGCTATGTGCGCCAGCACCTGGTGCTGCGGGTGCAGCAGCCGCCTGGCGAAGAGCTTCTGGAACAGCTCAACGCGGCCTTTGCCGACATCCTGGCCGAGGGGCGAATCGAGCTGCGCGACGCGTTGCCCGAGGAACGCGAAGACCAACCGGAACTGAACCACCTCAAACGGCTGGTGTTGCACTTCAATCGCCGCGATCTGGGGCGGCTGCGGCTGTTGATCGACTGCCTGAACCGCGGTCGGGTGCCCGAGGAGTGCTACGACCCAAACTACTGCCCCGACCCGGTGTTGTCCGGCTGAGTGCCGCCGGCTTTTTGCAGCACGGCCTGCTCCAGGCGAAGCACGGCCGGGGCGTGGGGAGCGGGAATCAACTCGCAGTCGGCCAGCCGCACCCGGGCATAACCGCGGAGCATCAGCTGTGCCCGGCCGTTGCTGCCCAGCAGGCTCTTGGCCAGTACCACCTGGGAGGCCCCGCCTACATACACCCCGGATCGGCCGTTGCCCCGGCACAACAACCCGCCCAGGGCGCAATCGGTCACCCGGTCGGCCACATGCACCCCGTCGAGCCGGAAGCCCTGGATGGTCAGGTTCTGGATGACCACGTGCCGCACCTGGTAGAGCGTGATCCCGGCCGGTCGGACCGAATAGGTGAGCGGATACTGAAACGGCAGCCGCCGGGGCTCCACGCTGAAATAGACCCACGCCCCCCAGACGGCCCAGTGCCGCGGGGGCAGTTGCCGCAGCTGTTCTTCGCTTTTGACGAAGCGTCGCGGGGCGGGGCGTTGGTCCAGGAAAAGCATGTGCCCGTCCAAACGCACCGGGCGGAAGCGAAACACGCTCCCCTGCCAATGCCGCCAGGCGGCCTTGGGCACCGGCTCGGCCCCCTCCAGCACCGCCCCGTTCCCCTCGATGACAAACGGCCGGCCCGGATACCCGCTGTGCCGGGCGGCGCTTAGGGAGAGGGATTCCCGGTACGGGCGGTCCGTCTTGGCCAGCACGATGCGGTCCCCTTTCTGGCAGATGGCCAGCGCCCGGGCAATTGTGCGCACCGGGCCGGTGGTCTCGGAGATGTGCCGGGCGGCCAGGCCGTCTTTGCGATCATCTCCCAGGGTGTTGTTCACATAGATGTCGCGGGCCGTGGCACGGGTTAGACCGACCCCGATTACCACCGTCCAGGCAAGCACCGCCAGGGAAGCCGTTCGCACCATCTCGGAAAAGAAAAAACGACACGGGCACATGGCACGGTTCCTGGATCGTCCTGAGGTACGGCCCAAAGGAGCTTCCTTGGAAAAACTTCGACCACTTCCGCCGCCCGGGCTTGGCCGGTTTGGCCCAGCCCAAGCAGCTTCGCCAAAGGGGGCGATCCTCCCAGGCAGCTTGTCGAACCCAATTGACACAACCGGCCCAGTTCAGTCTAGCTCCTGCTCCCGGCGGCAGATCAGCTCAT
>JALSGI010000174.1 GCA_026982835.1 Planctomycetota bacterium
GGGGGCGGTGGCGCAGGCAGTCCAGCACCAGCACGTCCAGGTCCTGGAGCCGGGCCAGGGTTTCCTCGGGGATGAAGTTGGTATCGGTGCAGTAAGCAACATTTCCGACGCGAAAGCCCAGCACGTCCAGCGGCCCGTGCTTCAACCGCAGCGGCAACACGGTGGCTCCCAGCAGCGAGAACGGTTCCAGGGAGAGGGTGTGGAACTCCACGCGGGGGCGGCTGACCTTGCTTTCCGGCGGAACGTCGAAGGCGTAGTCGAACATGTGCCGGATGCGCTGTTGCACCTGCGGCTCGCAGTACAGCGGCACGTGGTGGCCCAGGTAGTAGGCAAACACGCGCAGGTCGTCCAGTCCCAGCAGGTGGTCGGCGTGGGCGTGGGTAAAGAGCACGGCGTGGACCAGGCCGACGCCTTCGCGCAGCAGCTGGCTGCGCAGGTCGGGAGCGGTGTCGATCAGGGCCGTGCCCTCGGGCAGGCCGAGCAACACGGAGGTGCGGGTGCGGTAGTTTTTGGGGTTGGGACTTCGGCAGGTGGGGCAGTCGCAGCCCACCACCGGCACGCCGACCGAGGTGCCCGTGCCCAAAAACACCAGCTTGCCCCGCAGATCGCGCGAGCGGGGGATTTCCGGCAGCGGCATGTTTTCTGGATCGTTACGAGGATTTTCCGCATTGGTACCGCAGCCGGTTGTCGGGGGCAAGTTGGGCAGGGAAAAACCGGGGCCAAAGCTTGACAACCCCCGGCCTCCCCGGCACGCTACAGGAGCTGTCTTGGTGGTGCCGTGAAGCAGGCACAGGCCGATGTTTCGTCGGCCGGGAAGATTTAGCGCCGCCCGCAGAATCAGGGCGGCACCCGTGCCCCTTTTGCAAGGGGCACGGGTGGCAAGGCAGCCCGGAGACAATGCCTGCGGGCCTGTCTCCGGTTTTTTATGCCGCAGTTCGTTCAGCACGCAGGGGAAGGGAGCGTTGCCATGTCCTGGTTTCGTTGGCTCTTGGGACGCTCCGACAACCAGGTACAGGAACTGGCCCGGCGATTGGATGTGCCGGCCCGGCAACTGCTGAATCTCAAACCGCAGTATCGCAGTTTCCGCATTCCCAAGCGCCGCGGCGGACATCGCACCATCCACGAACCTGTGCCGGAACTGAAACGCATCCAGCGACGCATTCATAAGCGCCTTCTGGCTCGCCTGCGCTGTCACGAGGCGGCCACGGGGTTTCGGCCCGGGCTGAGCATCGTGCACAACGCACTGCCTCATGTGGGCAAGGCAGTGGTGGTGCGGATGGACCTGTGGGAGTTTTTTCCCAGCACGCGGGCCGAGCGGGTGTACCAGTATTTCCGCTTTATCGGGTGGAATCGTCGCACCAGCCAGTTGCTCACCGAGCTTTGCACCCGCCGCGGAGGGTTGCCCCAGGGAGCACCGACCAGCCCCGCGCTGAGCAACCTGGTCAACTACCAGTTGGACGCCCGGCTGGACGCCCTGGCCCGGCGGCTGGGGGCCACCTACACCCGCTACGCTGACGACTTGACGTTTTCCTTCCAGGAGGACGACCCACGGGCGATCCGCTACCTGGTGCGGCGGACCAAGACGATCCTGGCCGAGTACGGCTACCGGTTCAACCAGCGGAAAAAACTGGCCGTGTGTCGCCGCCACCAGCAGCAGCGGGTGACGGGACTGGTGGTCAACCAGTACGTCAACTTGCCCCGCCGCACGCGCCGCTGGCTGCGGGCGGTAAAGCACTACATGGCCACCGGGAGGGAGGCTTCGCTTACGCCCCAGCAGTTGGAGGGCTGGTACGCCCTGGAGCTGATGGTGTACCGCCAGGGGCAACAGGGCTGAGGCCTCCCTCCGGGAGCGTAAGTACGTGTTTAGCCAGCTAGCACACTGTTGATTCGACGCTTCCGCACGAGGCGGAAAGAAGCGTTTCTTCTTACAACCGGCGAGCCGCCAGCTTCAGCTGGCGGAGAAGGTCAACACACAGGTGTTTATTCGGCTCTCCCCGGGCTAAAAAAGCCGGTGGCTCGCCAACCGCGTGCTGACGCACGCGGCTGGCCGGCGGTGAACAAAAGCCGGCGCTTATTCTCGCCTCCGGTGTCGGGGCTAGCCGGATTTGAGGAACACCTCGGTCATCAGCCAGAAAATGGGCAGGAGGATGCCGCAGCTGTAGAGCATATAGCCGAAGAAGCTGGGCATGCGGATGCCGGAGCTTTCGGCGATGGCCTTGACCATGAAGTTGGGTCCGTTGCCGATGTAGGTCATCGCCCCCATGAACACCGCCCCCAGGCTGATGGCCACCAGCAGCAACTCCTGCACGCCGCCGGTTTGGGCCGGGCCGGGGCCCAGGGCCTTGGCCGTCTCGAAGAACACCACGTAGGTGGGGGCGTTGTCCAGCACCGAGGACAAGCTGCCCGTGGCCCAGAAAAACTCCTTCGGCGTATCCACGCCCAGCGAGGGGCCCTTGACGTGCAGGATTTGCAGGGCCGGCTGCATGCAGATGAAGATGCCGATGAACAGGGCGGCCACTTCCAGGATGGCATGGTAGTTGAAGTTGTTCTTTTCCCGGATGGATTTCACCCCCAGGCCCAACGACACGGCCACCAGGGCCAGTTGCACCACCTCGCGCAGATAGGGCCAGGGGTGCCAGTTGGTGCCCGGCACGGCCTTGCTCTTGTCCAGGAAGGCCACCGAGGCGATCACGCCCAAAAGCAGCAACCCGTTGAGCTTCCAGCCGTAGATGCGCAGCGGCCGCACCTGGGTTTCGTCCCGCTGGATGTCCTGCGGTTTTTCGCGGCGGTACATGAGGCCGTCCCAGGCCACATAGACGACTAGCAGCAGGCCGTTGACGAACAGCCACTCGGGCCACAGCCGCAGCGTCCAGAAGAAGTCCACGCCGCGCAGGTAGCCCAGGAAAAGGGGCGGATCGCCGATGGGCAACAGCAGCCCGCCGCAGTTGCACACGGCAAAGATGAAGAACACCACCGTGTGCACCACGTGGCGGCGTTCCTTGTTGGTTTCCAGCAAGGGGCGGATCAGGAGCATGGCCGCCCCGGTGGTGCCGATGAAGCTGGCCAGCGTGGCCCCCACGCCGATAAAGGCGGCGTTGACCACCGGAAGTGCCCGCAGGTCGCACTCGATGCGAATCCCGCCGCTGATGGTGTAGAGGCTAAACAGCAGCACGATGAACGGGATATATTCGTCCAGCACGGCGTGTTCGATGACGTGGGCCGTTTCCAGCACGCCGCTGGCGAGCAAGTAATAGGCCAGCGTCACCGCCGCCAGGGCCGCCGCCACATAGAAGCGGTGGAGGTTGCTTTCCCACCAATGGGCCGTCTTGGGCACCAGCGGCAGCACGGCAATCGCTCCCAGCAGCGCGGCAAAGGGGAGCACCATGAACAGCGGCGGGGCGGGATGGTTTTCTTCTTGGGCCGAGTGTGCCGCGTCGCTGCCGTGCCCCTGCTCGGCCGCCTGGGCGTGTTCGGAGTGGTCGGCAGCGGGGAGGGAAGCGAACCAGGGCACCCCCAGGGCCACGGCGGCAAAATAGGCCACCACCAACGCGACGATGACCGTGATGAGCGTCTTGTCCGAACGGGGCGAAAGAGCGTGGGCGGGTGCGGTCATGGTGTCGGGAACAAGTGCTTGAGCCATCTTGGGAGCCTCTGTGCTGCGAGTGTGCCGGAAGACAACCCAAACCACCGGCTTGCCCGGCAGGCAGGACTCGCGGCTTTCGGAGGCGTGTGGGCTCCCAGGTGTCCAGTCCTTGCAAGAATTACGCCTCAGAATCCGCGAAGGTTCCACCCGAGGTCAAGGGGGCAAGCTGCGTTTTTCGGAATCTTTTGCTTGACAATCTGTTAAAAACCTAGGCCAGGATCGGGGCGCAAGAGGCTTTTGGGGAACCATCCTGGGCCGCTGCCTGCGACAGGGGAGCCGGTGATTTCCGCAAGATCGTCACGATCCGCTGCCGAGGGCTTTGGCCCCTGGGGGTTTTCCGCTAGCATGAGCAGCAACGCCGTAGGCTCCCTCCTTCCCCGCTGGTTTTCTTGCAATCATGCCTGAGCCTGCTTCGCGGCTGCTTGTGCGGTCCAACCTGCGCATCGGCACGGCCATGTTGCTGGCCGCCTTGGCTACGCTGTGCCTGGGGGGGTTGTGGCTTTGGTACGTCTCTTCCTGGTGGCTGAGGGTTCCGGCAGCGGGCGTGGTTCTGTTGGGGGCCTGCTGGAGCTGGGCCGCCGCGTGGTACGTGTTTCTGCCCCGGGTGGAGCTGCGCGGCGGAGAGCTTTGGCTCCGCCTGCATCCGGCCCACCGTGTGCAAATTCCCCTGCAACACGTAGAGGCGTTCCTGCTCAACCAGGGTCCGGCCATGCCCCAGGAAAAACTGCGCGACAAGGCGCTGGCCACCTGCCTGGTGGTGCGCGTGGCCGAAAAGGCCCACCCCTGGAGCCAGCAACGGATGGCCACGCTACTGGCCATTTGGTGCGGCCCGTACATCACCCTGCGGGGAACGTGGCTGGAACCGCTGAGCGTGGAGAAAGTGAACCGACTTAACGAGCTGCTGTACCAGGCCAAGCAATCCCTGAAAGCCCATCCTGCCGATGAATCCTCCCCTGCCGACGAACCGGCCGCTGCTGCTGGTAAGCGTACGTAACGCGGCCGAAGCCCGGACGTGCCTCCCCTGGGTGGACCTGCTGGACCTGAAAGAACCCCGACGCGGCCCCCTGGGAGCCGTGGAGTGGCAACAGCTCCGGGCAGTAGCGGGCTTGTGCCCCAAGGGGCTCCCC
>JALSGI010000175.1 GCA_026982835.1 Planctomycetota bacterium
GCCGTGGCCCTGCTGGTCGTGGGGGTGGCCGTGGGCCGCTGGTTCCCGCAACCGGGGGCCCTTCCGGTGCCGCAGCAAGCCGGGCAGCACCGGCCGCTGGAGCTTGCGGGCACTCCGGAGGATCAAGCCCTTCTTGCCTCCCCAGGTGAGGCTGATGCCCAGCCTGCCCCTGCTCCCCCGGCGCAGCGGGAGCCCGACGCAGCCGCTCCCCCCGGTTGGCCTGGTTTCCTCGCCTGGCAGGACACCACGCCCGAGGGCCAACCGGTTCATCGCCTGCTGCCGGTTCCGGCCGCGGCGGCGTTGGACGGGCCGGCCCTGCGGCCCGAGGACGTCTTCCCCCGGCAGTGGCTCCAGGCCCTGCAAATGCTGGGACACCAAATCCAGGTCCGCCGCCACTGGCAAGCGGTGCCGGCTGCCGATGGCACCGAGGTGTTGATCCCCCGGTATGAGATTCACGTGGTGCCGGTGCAAGCCACCGGTATTCAATAACCTGGGCACTCTCCCCGCAGAGTTGTTCCACGGTTTCCCCGCTCCCCCAAGCGTAAAGGAGCCAGCCATGAAGCATCTGCTGTCCGTCTTGCCCCCTTTCCTGGCCCTGCTGGTGCTGGGAGGTGGCCTACTTCAGGCTCAGCAGCCCCAGCCGCAGGAAGCCTTGAGAGATGTGGTGGCCCAATCCTATTTCCTGGGCGTGCAATGCGAACCGGCCCCGGACTACGTCAAGAAGCACGTGTTGAACGTCGATCACGGGCTGCTGGTGCGGGCCGTGGTGCCCAACTCGCCTGCGGCCAAGGCGGGCATCCAGCAGGGAGCCATCCTGCTTCAGGCCAACGGTAAGCCGCTGGCCACTCCGGCCGCCCTGCGGCAGGTGGTGCGTAACAGCCAAGGCAAAGAGATCAAACTGCTGCTGTGGCAACAGGGCAAAAAGCAACAGCTGGCCATCAAGCCCAAGAAATTGGATTTCGGGGTAGGTGCAGAGTTCCCCTGGTTTCCAGGAGGTTTCCCTGGCTGGGCCGTGCCACCCGAGATCCAGATGTTTTCCGGCATGTGGGGATCATCGGGAAAAATCCCCGAGGATGTCTCCATCCGCATCGAAAAGCCGGCCGGCAAGCCCGCCCACGTACGCGTCCAGCGCGGCAAGGAAGTTTGGGAAGCCCCGTTGAACCAACTCAACAAGCTCCCCCGGGAACCACGCCGCTGGGTGCGGCGGCTTTTGGGCCGCGGAGTGTTTCCCTTCCCGGAGATGCCGCCGGCGGGGATGATGACACCCCCGTTTTCTCCGGAACAGATGATGCCCCCCATGCCGCAGGGCTTCCAGCAGCGGCTGCAGCGGCTCAACCAGCGGCTGCAACAGCTACAAAAACGCCTGGAGCAGCTGGAGCGCCGCCTGGCCCCTCCAGCAAAAAAACAACCACAGGAAAAATCGGCCGCCGACTAGGCCTTCTCCGCCGAGTGAGTGAGGGCCTCGGTCCGCCTTCCGCCGGGAGCTAGCGCTGCGGGGTGGTCGGGTCGAGTTGGTCTGGCCGGACGGCTTCGCCCGGCCGGGGGGAGCGGCGGCCGGAAATGTAGCCCGGCAGCACCTTGCCCGTGGTCCGGTCGAACTCGTCCGGCGTGCGTACCGGGGGCACACGGTCGCCGGTGGCCTGCTGCCAGTTTTGTAGCTCCCGGCGCAGCCTTTCAAGCACCGGGCGGTACCGGGGGTCTCCGGCCAGATTGCGCATCTCGAACGGATCGGCCTGCGTGTCATAGAGTTCTTCCCGGGGGCTGGGCTTGCGGAAGCAGGTGCACTGCTCCGGCCGCAACTTGCCCTGGGCGTGCAGGCGGAGCATGGCCTGGAAGCTGGGACCGGACACCGCGTCGGCCGGGGGGGTCATGGGTAGCTCCGGGTAAGCGTTCCAGATGTACTTGTACCGCCCGTCATAAACGGCCCGGCGGTGCGCCGCATAATCGTGCCAGTTCTGTTCGGCAAAAGCCAGGCGGCGGATGGTGGCCTGCGGGTCTTTCAACAAGGGAAGAAAGCTTCTTCCCTGGAAGGTGGACGGCACGGGCACCCCGGCCAGCTCCAGCACGGTGGGAGCAATGTCCACCGCACTGACCAGGCTGCGGCAGACCGTGCCGGGCCGTACCAGCTTCGGGTAGCGCACGATCCAAGGGGTTTTGATCCCGCTGTGGTAGAGCGTCGTTTTGCAGCGGGGGAACGGGCGGCCGTTGTCGCTGATGAACAGCACAAATGTCTCCTCGGCCACCCCTTGCCGCTCTAGCTCCTGGAGCACCTGACCGATGTGCCGGTCCATGCGGCTGATCTCGTCGTAGTACAGGGCCAGGTCGCGGCGCACCTCGGGCACATCGGGCAGAAACGGCGGCACGACCACTTCCTCGGGTTTGTGGGGGGGATCGACCGCTCCGGGCTGGTACGGCCGGTGCGGATCGACAAACGCCGCCCAGAGGAAAAACGGCTTCCCTTGCGGACGCTCCCGCAAGGCCCGCAGCCACGGGTTGTTCTTCACCCCGTGGATCACCCGGTCGAACTTCTTCACCGCCGCCGGGCCCAGGTGCCACTTGCCCGCACTGCACGTCCAGTAACCGTGCCGGCGGAGCAGCTCCACGAAAGTCACCTGCCGGGCCGGAAGCGGCCAGTGCAACTGCTCGGCCCCGGTGGCGTGCGGATAGCGGCCCGTCAGGATGCTGCAACGCGACGGGCTGCAGGAGCTGGTGGTCAGCAGGGCCTGGTCGAAGCGCATGCCCTCGCGGGCCAGACGATCCAGGTTGGGAGTGCGTACGGCCGGGTTGCCGTAGCAGCCGATGTCGTTCCAGGCGGCATCGTCGGCGATGAAGATGATGAAGTTGGGCCGGGAGTCGGCCGCGGGGAGCGGGCTCGATATGGCCAGCCCTGCCCCCAGCAGAACCAGCAGTCGGATCGCGTGTTTCATGGCCGTATTCCCTTGATGAGTGGTTGCGGGGAACCTCCGCCGAGCCAGGCCGGCGGAGAGCCGTTGGGTTGTTACTGCCGCGGCGGCTGCGGCCCTGCCGCCTCCGGGAACGGACGCCCCCGGCTGGCTGGCATTGCCGCTCGTTCTTGCACTGGAGCGGAAGCTCCCAGTGGCTGCGGCCCTGCCGCCTCCGGGAACGGACGCCCCGGCTGGCTGGCGTTGCCGCTCGTTCTTGCACTGGAGCGGAAGCTCCCAGTGGCTGCGGCCCTGCCGCCTCCGGGAGCGTCAGTACGTGTTTAGCCAGCTAGCACATCACTTGGTTTGGCGCTTCCATGCTAGGAGAGAATAAGCGTTTTTTCTTGCAAATGGCGAGCCGCCAGCTTCAGCTGGCGGAGAAAAATAACGCAATACACTTGTCCGGCTCTCCCCGGGCTCCAAGCCCGGGCCTCGCCAACCGCGTGCTGACGCACGCGGCTCGCCGGAGGAAAATCGACTCTTTTGCTCTGGGGGCGTTTCGTCTTGTGCTGGCACGCTAAACACGTACTACGCGGGGGGCTCTTGTCGGTGCGAGCTAGCGTTTATGCTCGCGCTGGTGCGGAAGCACCAGCCCACGACCCCAAGACCCACGACCCACAACGGCGCAAGCCGCAAGCCGATCCGGCGGCGCGGTTTTCCCGTGCCGACTCTCCTTGTAGGATAATAGCAGCCGGGCCGGTTGTCCGCAGCCGGCCGGGGAGCGAGAGTGGCGGAATTGGCAGACGCGCTGGATTTAGGTTCCAGTGGGCCCAGCCCGTGGGGGTTCGAGTCCCCCCTCTCGCACTGCTCCCGCACGCCGTGGGAGTCGTTGCTTTTGTGGTCTTCTTGCACCAGGGGGGAGCTTGCGTGAGCCACGGCCAGCCATCCTCCGCAGCCGTTTTGCAGGGAGTGCAATTGGCCAAGCACTCCGGCTCGCGGTGGTTGCTGGATCACGTGGACTGCCAGCTGGCCCCAGGGGCACGCGTGGCCTTGAGCGGTCCTTCCGGGGCGGGAAAAACCCTGCTGCTTCGCGCCCTGGTGTTGCTGGCCCCGGGCGTGGAAGGCAAGGTGCTATGGCGCGGCCAGAGGGTGCAGCCGCACCAGGTGCCGCGGTTCCGCAGCCGGGTGCTCTACTTGCCGCAAAAGCCCTACCTGGCCCCGGGCAGCGTGTGGGAAAACCTCCAGCTGCCCTGGCAGTTCGCCGTCCACCGTCACTGGCGGCCGGATCGCCGCCGGGCCGAAGAGCTGTTGGAGCTGCTGGGACGCTCCCCCGGCTGGCTCGACCAGGATGTGGCCCACCTCTCCGGCGGAGAGGCGCAGGTGGTGGCGTTGGTGCGGGCCGTGCTGCTGGAGCCGGAGGTGCTCTTGCTGGATGAACCCACCGCCGCCATGGACCCTCGCACCGCCCAGGCCGCCGTCCAGGTGGTGCAGCAGTGGTACGAGCAGAAGCCCGAGCGGGCCTACCTCTGGGTGACCCACCAACGCCACCTGGCCCGCACGGTCGCAGACCAGCAGTGGCAGATGTGCTCCGGGCACCTGAGCGTGGCAGGGGAGGAATCTCCCGCGGCGGAACCCTCCCCGGGACATCCTCCAGCCGAGGTGGAGCGTTCCTGATGGGCCAGTACCATCCGCTGCCGCTCTCTTCGCTGGTGATTGCCGTGTTGCTGATCGCCGTCAACGGGGTGGTGTCGTTGCTGTTGCGGCTTCAGCTGGAGCGGCGTTTGTTCTGGGCCGCGTTGCGCTGCGTGGTGCAGTTGCTGCTGGTGGGACTGGTGTTGCAGAGCGTGTTTCGCTGGCAATCGCTGGGGGTGGTGTTGCTCTGGGGGG
>JALSGI010000176.1 GCA_026982835.1 Planctomycetota bacterium
AGCCGCACTCTTGGCTGCGAGGATTTGCGGTAGGCTTCCAGCAGGGCCTTGTGCTCCTTGGGCGAAAGTGTGATACTGCGGTTCATGGCTTGGTGCTCCTAAAGGGTTTTGGGAAATAACAACTGCAAACCCTACACCAAGCCATGTTTTTATTTCCAGAGCAATTGCCCCTCGCTTCCAGATGGGTGTGGAGTTATTTAGTGGAGATAACCGATGGCCTAAAGTTTCCGGATCCAATACAGCCCCCCTTGCGGCATCTCCCCCGCAACTTGCACTGGGTGGATATCCATCTTTGGGACGTGTTTGCCGGAATCGACAACCAGGAGTTCATCCGCTCGCTCTACCAGCGTAAAATTAACGGGGAAGTGGGCGGCTGGCTGATGGAGTAATTCCCGATGCCGGATCATGAACAACAAAGACGGAACAACAAAAAGGCACCACCGCTTCGCGGGGGCTGTCTGGTGGCAGGTATCCTGGGCGTGCTGGTGCTGGTGGTGTTTCTGTTAGCCGGTGGGGGCCGGTGGCTGCTTGAGCTTTCCGGAATTGTGCCCCGGCCGGACTTGATCGCTGTATACGACGGTTTTACATGCAGCTTTCGCGGAGGTCGTGTACGTGCTATTTCCTCACATGGTTACGGGCACAAATACGTTCCGGATCTTTATGTAAGGATTAAAGGGATGGAGAAAAAAGGGCCTATTCCTTTACGAGAGTTTCCAGAGGAACTTGCGGCAAAGGTTTTGCCATACATCTCTCAGAACGGACTGGAACCGCGAGCGACCGACTACTCCGCCGATGACGTACTAACCGATCAAGATGAAATAGTATTTCTAAATGGCAAGATATACACTTTTTACTTTCGAGCACCATCGCGGTTCTTGCTGAGCCGCTCTCCCGAAGGGCCGTATCTAGGCATCCCGTGTTCCAAGGAGGAGCTGCTGCGGGTGTTTGGCCCGCCCAAACGTTGGAGCGGCTACCGGCGGTTTACGCCGTGAAATGCCGGGGAGGCCACAAGCCGTGAATACCACAAACGCTTTTTCTTCCGCTTTTCCCCGCGGGGGCTGCCTGGTGGCAGGTATCCTGGGCGTGCTGGTGCTGGTGGTGTTTCTGTTGGCCGGCGGGGGCCGGTGGCTGCTTGAGCTTTCCGGATTTGTGCCCGAGGCGGACGCGATTGCTGTTTATGAAGACTTTCTCTTCAGCTTCCGCGGTGATCGTGTCTGTTCCTTTACACTACGTGAACCAGGAAGTGAGAACGTCCCTAAAATCTATGTCAAAATCACAGGACAAAAAGATGGCCACCGACCAATTTTCCTGCCTGAGTTTCCCGAAGCACTTGCAGAAAAAATACTTTCTTACAAAACACACGATGTTCAGCATAGAGGTGGAATTAATTATCGTGCAAGCAAAACACTCGTTGCTGTGGACGAAATGACTTTTGTACATGGGTCATTATACGATCTATACTTTCGAGCACCATCGCGGTTCTTGCTGAGCCGCTCTCCCGAAGGGCCGTATCTAGGCATCCCGTGTTCCAAGGAGGAGCTGCTGCGGGTGTTTGGCCCGCCCAAACGTTGGAGCGGCTACCGGCGGTTTACGCCGTGAGGTCTTTCCCGGTAAAAAGCACGAACTGGTGAGCCCGGCTTGGAGCCGGAGGCTTGTCGTATTTCTCCGCCAGCTGAAGCTGGCGGCTCGCCGGTTGCAAGAATTAGCGCTGGTTCTTGCTGCGGAGCGGAAGCTCCGGCGCAAGCCGCAAGCCGCACAGCGCAAGCCGCTCCTCCCCGCACTGACGTGCGGGGCTCTCCGCGGGCTGACGATGCGCGGCTGGCCGCTCAACCGCGGGCTTACGGTTCGCGGCTCGCTGCGCCTCCAAGCCCCCAAGCCTCCACGCCCTCCGCCGACTCAAGTCGGCGGCTCGCCGGTTCGAGAATAAGCGCTTGTTCTTGCTGCGGAGCGGCAGCTCCGGCGCACGCCGCACAGCGCACGCCGCAAGCCGATACTGCCGCCTCCCCCCGCTGACGCGGGGGGCTCTTGGGCTCCTCCGCGGGCTGACGGTGCGCGGCTGGCCTGGTGCTCGCAACGTGGTCTTCTTTGGCAAAAGCGGCGGGAACTTGAGCCTGCACCCCGCGGCGCTATAATTCCCAACCGAACAAGCTGATGCCAGGAAAAAGCCGTCCCTGCTCACAGGGTTTGTCGGGGCCATGTTGCTTTCTATTCAGACGACGCACCGGCCGGCTACCGATTTGGGCTTTTTGTTGCACAAGCACCCGGATCGGTTTCAAAGTTTCGAGCTGGCCTTCGGCCGGGCGCATGTGTTCTATCCCCAGGCCGAGCCGGAGTGCTGCACCGCCTGCCTGCTGCTGGAGGTGGACCCGGTGAAGATGGTACGCAGCCGGGGAGAGCCGGGGGGAGGGTTGCTGGCCCAGTACGTCAATGACCGTCCCTGGGTGGCCTCCTCGTTCCTGAGCGTGGCCATTGCCCGGGTGTTCGGCACGGCGCTTCGGGGCACGTGCCAGCAGCGTCCCGAGCTGGCTGGCACGCCGCTTCCGCTGACGGTGCGGCTGGATGTGCTCCCGGTGCGCGGCGGCCGGGAACTGCTGCATCGGTTGTTCGAGCCGCTGGGCTACCAGGTCCAGGCCACCGGTAGCCTACTGGATGAGCAGTTTCCCCCGTGGGGAGATAGCCCTTACTATTCGGTGAGGCTGCGAGCTGAAAAGACCCTGGCCGAGTTGCTTCAGCATCTTTATGTGCTCATTCCGGTGTTCGACGACTACAAGCACTACTTCGTGGGCCGGGACGAGCTGGAAAAACTGCTGGAAAAGGGGAGCTTGTGGCTGGCTCAGCATCCTTGCCGCGAGCTGATCGCCCGGCGGTACCTGAAGTACCGGCCCAGCCTGGCTCGGGAAGCGCTGGCCCGGCTGATGGAACAAGAACAACCGGTTCCCCCGGGGGACGATTCGCCGGAGGAACGCCCCCCCGATCCGGAGACGCTGCTGGAACGCCCGCTCAGCCTCAGCCAGCAGCGGCAGGGGACCGTGCTGGCCGTGCTTCGGGGCAGCGGGGCGCGGAGCGTGGTGGACCTGGGCTGCGGGGAAGGAAGCTTGCTGGAACGGCTGCTGAAGGAACCGCAATTGGAGCGGATTGTGGGCATGGATGTTTCGATCCGCGCACTGGAGGCGGCCCGGCGACGCTTGAAACTGGATCGCCTGCCCGAGGCCCAACGCCGCCGCCTGGAGCTTTTTCACGGGTCGCTGATGTACCGGGACGACCGGCTTGCCGGGTTCGACGCGGCGGTGCTGATGGAAGTGATCGAGCACCAGGACCCGCCGCGGCTTCGGGCACTGGAAAAGGTGGTGTTTGCCCATGCCCGCCCCCGCACGGTGATCCTCACCACGCCCAACCAGGAGTACAACCGGCTGTGGCCTGCGCTTCCGGCCGGTTCGATGCGGCACCCGGATCACCGCTTCGAGTGGACCCGGCAGCAGTTTCAGCACTGGGCCACCCAGGTGGCCGGGAGGTACGGCTACCAGGTGCGTTTCGTGCCGGTGGGGCCGGAGCATCCCGAGTGCGGCCCTCCCACCCAGATGGCCGTCTTCCAGCAGCAGTGAACGGTGTGGTTTGGCCGGTTGTTTCCATCCTCTGGACTCCTCCAAGCAGGGTAGGGGAATGGAGCTGAAAATACCCGAACTGAGTCTGGTGGTGCTGATCGGTGTAAGCGGCTCTGGCAAGAGCACGTTCGCCCGGCGGCATTTCCTGCCTACCCAGATCGTCTCCTCGGATTACTGCCGGGCGCTGCTGAGCGATGATGAGAACGACCAGACGGTTACCGAGGAGGCATTCGAGCTGCTGCACATCATCGCCGGCAAGCGCCTGGCCCGCGGACGACTCACCGTGGTGGACGCCACCAACGTGCAGCCCGAGGCACGCAAGCCCCTGGTGGAGTTGGCCCGGCGGCATCACTGCCTGCCGGTGGCCGTGGTGTTCGATCTGCCCAAGTCGCTTTGCCAGCAGCGCAACGCCCAGCGAAGCGATCGCCGCCTGCCGCCCCACGTGGTGCCCAAGCAACATGCCCAGTTGCATCGGGGCCTGCGGGGGCTTGAGCGGGAAGGCTTCCGGCACGTGTTCCTCTTTCGCAGCCAGGAGGAAGTGGATGCGGCCGTGGTGCGTTGCGTGCCGCTGTGGACCAACCGCAGCCGGGAAACGGGTCCTTTTGACATCATCGGCGACGTGCACGGCTGCTGCGACGAACTGGAGGAGTTGCTGCAGAAGCTGGGCTACGAGCCCTGCCCGTCGCCTCCCGATCCGCTTTGGGGCTCCCGGTGCTATCGCCATCCCCAGGGACGCAAGGCCGTGTTCCTGGGGGACCTGGTGGACCGTGGCCCACGCATCCTGGACACCGTGCGGCTGGTGCGGAACATGGTCCAGCAGGGGCATGCGCTGTGCGTGCCGGGCAACCACGACGTGAAGCTGCTGAAGAAACTGCGGGGCCGCAACGTGCGGATCACGCACGGACTGGACCGCACGCTGGCCGAGCTGGAGGAGTTGCCGCCGCAGCTGCGCGAGCCGTTCTGCAAGGCCCTGGCCCAGTTCCTCGATTCGCTGGTGAGCCATTACGTGCTGGACCAGGGACGCCTGGTGGTGGCCCACGCCGGCATGAAAGAACAGATGCAAGGCCGCGCCTCGGCCCGCGTGCGGGAGTTTGCTCTCTACGGCGAAACCACCGGCGAGACGGACCAGTTCGGGCTGCCGGTTCGATACGAG
>JALSGI010000177.1 GCA_026982835.1 Planctomycetota bacterium
CGGCGAGCCGGGAGCACGAGCTCCCGGAGGAAAATCGAAAAACGAAAACTCGCAGTAGGCTCTCCGGGCGGCTGAAGCCGGGGGCTCGCCCACGACCCAAGACCTCTGGTGCGGAAGCACCAGCGTTAGCAGCCCGTTGAAAAACGCAAGTTTGGGAGGGCGAGGCTCCTGCCGAGCCGTTTTTTTTCAGAAAATACGGCTAGTCCTGTGACACGATTCCGTATCGAGGAACATTCTTCAACGGGCTGTTAGACGCACCAGTCCAGTTGTTCCATGGCTGAGCTGCCCGGCTCCGCGCGGCCCTGCTTGGATCGAGAGGTGGTTTTGGCCAGATGTTGGGCCACGGTTTGCAGCAGTTGTTGCTTGCGGAAGGGCTTGGCCAGGTGGTCGTTGCAGCCGGCTTGGCGGGCCTTTTCCAGCTCGCCTTTCATGGCGTGGGCCGTCAGGGCGATCACCGGCACCTGAAAACCCAACTGGCGCAGCTTGCCGGTGGCGGTGTAGCCGTCCATCACAGGCATTTGCACGTCCATCAGCACCAGGTCGTAGGGTTTTCCTTGCTGGTGGGCTTGCTGGACCATCTCGACGGCTTTTTGCCCGTTTTCGGCCAGATCGACCTCCGCCCCGGCCTTGCGAAGCAGGAAGGTGATGAGCCGCTGGTTGTCCGGCCCGTCTTCGGCCACCAGGATGCGGGCACCCCGGAGATTTACTTCCTGGTCGCGCTGGGGATTTTGCTGTGCTTCCCCATTTCCGTTTTCCAGGCGATCCACCAGGGGAACGCCGTCCAGGGGTCCGGTTTTGACGCGGACGATGAACGTGCTGCCCTTGCCGGGAGTGCTTTCCACGGTGAGATCGCCGCCGAGCATGCGGGTCAGTCGCCGGGAGATGGTCAGCCCCAGCCCGGTGCCGCCGAACTTGCGGGTCACGGAGGTGTCGGCCTGGCTGAAGGGCTGGAAGATGGTTTCCAGCTTTTTCTTGGGGATGCCGATGCCGGTGTCGGTCACGCGGAACTCCAGCAGCGGTTCCTGGCCTTCTTCCTGGACCAGGGCGGCGCGGATGGTCACCGAGCCGATCTCGGTGAACTTGATCGCGTTGCCCACCAGGTTCACCAGCACCTGGCGCAGCCGGGTGGGATCGGTGACGATCCGCTGGGGGATGGGGGTGGCCAGCTCCACCTGGAGCTTGAGATTGCGGCTGTTGGCCCGCGGGCGCATCAACTCCACCACCTCGTGCAGCAGCTGCACGGGGGAGCACTCGATCTGCTCCACTTCCAGGCGTCCGGCCTCGATCTTGGAGAGGTCGAGGATGTCGTTGATCAGGGCCAGGAGGAACTCGCCGTTGCGGCGGATAGTTTCCACCGCGCGGCGGTTTTCCGGGTCCTGGAGCCGGTCCAGGAGCACTTCGGAGTAGCCGATGATGGCCGTAAGCGGCGTGCGGATTTCGTGGCTGGTGTTGGCCAGGAACTCGGACTTGCTCTGGCTGGCCGCTTCGGCCGCCCGTTGGGATTCCTCCAGCTTGGCGGCCTGTTCCTGCAAGGCGTGGTTCTGGCGTTCCAGTTGCAAGCGGTGTTCGTGCAACAGGTAGGTTTGTTCTTCGAGGGTGATGCGGGTCACTTCCAGCTCGGCGGCGTAGTATTGCAGCTCTTCGCGCACTTCCTGCTCGCGCCGCAACTGGCCGATGTGTTCCATCACCAGCCCCAGCCCGGGCAGGCTGTAGGCGACCAGTTTCATCGCCCCGGCGGCATGGAACGTGGCGTCCAGCACCGTTTTGGCCCCCAGCCACAGGTAGAGGTCCGAGGCCACATGGGGCAGCACCGAGATCCACAGCATCATGGCCAGCGGCGAAGGTCGGCGATGCCAGTAGCGAGGAAAGACCCAAACCGCTCCCAGCAAAAACACGCTTGCGGTGAGCAGATCGGCCGCCGAGGTCCACTTGCGGAGCATCGGCACGTTGCTGGTGAGCCAGGAGTTCTGGGGAATCAAGTACACGCCCGTGGCCGAAATCAGGCTTACGGCCACCACCACTAGCAACGAGCTGAGCGTGGAAAGCCGCCGCTGCTGCAGCTCCTCCGGTGCCACCCCGGTGGCGTAGATCCCCCCCACCAGCAGCACGGCAAACAGCAGGCGGCTCAGACACCAGGTGCTCCAGAGAAAGCCTTCCCAGGGGACCCTCAGCGGCAGCAGCTGGCCGGCTCCTGCCAAATGCACCAGGTCCATGGTAGCGGCGCAGGCGACGGCCAACCCCAGCACCATCACCGAACACTCCCCTTCGTTCTGGTAGTGGACCCAGGCCATCAGCAGCACGCACAGGCCGATGGCCACGCCGGCCGTACCCACGAGCAGGTGCAGCGCCAGCCGGGGCCAGGGGACGTGTTCCGGCAAGAGGAACGCCGTGCCTGCCCTGGCCAGGGTGCCGGGCTGTTGATCCCACAAGGCCATCACCACCGCAGGGATTAGGCAGGCCACCAGAACGGCAACCCACCCGAACAAGTAGCCTCGGCGGAGCGTCTCCTCACCCGAGTTGCTGGACCGACGTTCCCGCTGCGAGGGATCGGGCAAGGGGGCACGGGGCATAGCAGGACCTTTGAACTCAGCAGGACATTTCGTTGTCTTGGCCAACTGCCTGCGCCGGCATGGAAGCAGACTCCTCGGGAAGCCTGAGTCGCGAAGGGGGGCTTCAACGGCGATCTATCCAGCCGATTCGCATACTTCGGGACTTGCCACCCGCTGCGGCCGAACCGCCCCCCCAAAGGACAGTGTTCCTGCCGTCGGCTGTGTAAAGATAGCTCACGGCTCCCGGCAACCCCCTCCTTTCCGCCCCCCCAGAGTGTTTTTACCCCACCGAACCCACCCCGACGGTATCAAATATCCCGGTTGGGCCAATCTTGACGATTCCAAGCGGGGAAACCTAGGATGACCTCTTCACCTGTTTCCCCTTCCGGTCCGGGGGACAACCCGGGCGGCCAGTCCGAGGGGGTTGGCAAGCTCCGGCGCACTTCACCTGTCCCCAACGCCTCAGACCTCCAGCAAAGCGGCATCCTCCGTCCATGGAAAAGACCAAAGTGGCCATCGTGGGCTTGGGCACCGTGGGCACCGGCGTGGCTCGGTTGCTGCTGGACTACGGAGATCGCACGGCCCGCCACGCAGGTCGCACCTTGTGGCTGGAGAAGGTGGTGGTGCGCGATTTGCACAAGCCGCGGGCCATTCGGCTGCCCCAGGGCGTGCTCACCGACCAGCTGGAAGACGTAACCGCCAACCCGGAAATCAAGGCCGTGGCCCAGCTTATCGGCGGGCTGGAGCCGGCCCGCTCCATCATGCTCCGCCTGCTGGAAAGTGGCAAAGACGTCATCACGGCCAACAAGGCCCTGCTGGCCGAGCACGGCGGAGAGCTGTTCGACCGGGCTCGGGAACTGGGCCGCACCATCGCCTTCGAGGCCTCGGTGGCCGGCGGCATCCCCATTGTGACCAACATCAGCCAGTGCCTCTCGGCCAACCAGATCACTTCCATCCACGCCATCCTCAACGGCACCAGCAACTACATCCTCACCCGCATGGAAGAAGATCAGTGCGACTTCGCCGAGGCGGTGGCCGAGGCGCAGCGCCAAGGGTACGCCGAAGCCGATCCCACCATGGATATCGACGGCACCGACGCGGCCCAAAAACTGGCCATCCTGGCCCACCTGGCCTTCGGCGCCCGGGTCAACTGGCGCGACATCCCCCGCCGCGGCATCCAGACCGTCGAGGCGGACGACTTGCAGTACGCCCGGCAGTTGGGCTATCGGATCAAGCTGCTGGCCGTGGCCGAGCTGATCGATAGCGGACTGCAACTGTACGTCTCGCCCACGCTGGTCAAAATCGGCACCCCCCTGGCCGAAGTGCGCGGGGCCTACAACGCCGTCTCGGTGGTGGGGGACGCGGTGGGCCGGGTGTTTTTCCACGGGTTGGGAGCCGGACAGATGCCCACCGCCTCGGCCGTGGTGGCCGACCTGATCGACGTGGTGGTGGGCCGGGCTCCCATCACCTTCCGCACCCTGGAGTTGTGGTCCCAGCGGTACGATCGTCTCAAGCCCCCCTCCCCGGAACAAATGCCCGGCCGGTTCTACCTCCGCTTCAACGTCGAGGATCGCCCCGGCGTGATGGCCGAGCTTACGAGCGTGCTGGGCCGACACCAGATCTCCATCGCCTCGATCATCCAGCACCCCGGCTCCAACGACGACCCCGGCGTAGTACCCCTGGTGATCATGACCCATCAGACCAGCGAAGGGGCCGTGCTTTCGGCCCTGGAACAGATCAAGCACCTCTCCTGTGTCCAGGGAGGCAACGTGGTGCTGCGGGTCCGCAGTTAGCGGAAAGTAAATCGGTGTGCGGCTTACGCGGTCTTGGGTCTTGGGTCGTGGGTCTTGCGGCGGGTGTTTCCGCACCGGTGCCGGAACAAACGCCAATTCTTGCAATCGGCGAGCCGCCGACTTTAGTCGGCGGAAGAGTCCCGCACGTCAGTGCGGGGAGGCGGCAGGGCCGCAGCCACTGGGAGCTTCCGCTCCGGGCGGGAATCGGCGTGCGGCTTACGCGGTCTTGGGTCTTGGGTCGTGGGTCTTGTGCCGGTGCTTCTGCATCGATGCAAGAAAAAACATTTCTTCTTGCGACCGGCGAGCCGCCGACTTTAGTCGGCGGAGGAGCCCCGCACGTCAGTGCGGGGAGGCGGCAGGGCCGCAGCCACTGGGAGCTTCCGCTCCGGGCGGGAATCGGCGTGCGG